>JAGCLN010000262.1 GCA_017646945.1 Clostridia bacterium
CCTATTTCATCTAAATAATTTTGGATTTTTAAGCCGTTATGACCAAACCATACCGGACCGCCCGCACCACCGAAAAGTTGAATTTCATCTCTTGCGGTTTCTCTTATACCATCGGGCAATCTGTCAACGATATCATTAGCAACTTTTTGCTCAACGTAATGCTTATATGTGTTATAAGTTAAGTTAACGCCGATAAATATTACCTTTGCTTTAAGTTCATACATTCTTTCCCAAGGCGAATTATGGCCAAAAGCGTAAATACCGAAAGAGCCGTATCTCGGTTTACCCGTTGAGTGGGCTTCGGTAATATATTTAGCGTCTTTACCAAAAGCGCATACCGAATGGGTTTCTTGATTACTTCTTAAAACGCCTTCACTCTTTCTAAAAGTTTCAGTAATTAAGCCTACGTCAGACGGGGTGTTGTTCACATCCCAATCCTTATAAGCGTTTTCCCAGTTTCTTTGGCGAAGTGCAGGCATGACCAAAGTTCCGTCACACACAACCTCTTTAAGCGCTTCAATAACCGTTTCCGCGCCACCATCAACCGTTCCAAAACTTTTGAGCGATGAATGAACGAGTAACACGTCTGTAGTTTTTACACCCATTTCTTTAAATGATTTTACGATATCGTTTTTAGTAACCATTACGTTAAACTCCTAAATTTTAATTATTTATATCAAGCCATTTCAACGAGCATTTCCGAAATGCCAAGCGCTAAAATACCAAGCAAGGTTGCAAAGATTGCAATATAGTGGCGCCAAGATAACTTTTCTTTAAGGAAAATTCTACTCCACACTACCGATAATACGCAGTAAGCCGAAATCATAGGAATACCCGCAACGAAATCAGACGCCATTACCGCCATATAGAAAATTTGACCAAAAGTTTCACAAATACCACCGTAGATAAGGTGTTTACTGAATGGAATTTTACCTACCTTAACGCTACCGTCTTCTAAAACCTCTTCAGTTTTAATAGAGAACATATTTTCCTTTCTAACGAGTTTAATCCAAGCAAAAGCGAAGATTGCAAAGCAAACTGAAACGAGTTCAAATGCGGTGTTTGCAGCGTAGTCACGGTCGGCAAAGAAAGTGGGAATAATTGAGTTTTCTTCGAATAAAAGTTCATCGCCAACGGTTGCAATACCATCGATAAATAAGTAAAGGATAGGAATTAAAATTGCGATAAAACTCTTGGTGTATTTAAAATTATCGCCTTGAGTTCTAACCATCTTAACTTCATCGCTTTCTTTATATTCAACAACGCCGAGCCAAATGATACCAAAGGTAATGGCTACTACCGCGCAAATGTCGATAACCGATAAGGTTGACGGGTCAGCAAACACACCAAACACGCCCAATAAGACGATTAACAAGAGTGCAAGCGAGCCTGATGCGTTACAAATAGGGCTTGAAATTGAAAGTTCAATGTATCTTAAACCGGCGTAACCGATAACCATTGCAAGCAAGTAGGTAAACGCTACGGGAAGGTATTTAACAAAGTCAAGCGGACCGATATCGGTATAGATTAAACTCTTAACAAAGTCAGGCGCGCCAACTAACGCATCGCCGAAAATTGCCGAAACTACGATACAGATAAGGGCGTGCGCACCCATGATTGCGCCTACCCAAAAAATTACTCTCCAGTGGCTCATTTTATCTTTTTGGTGAGTGCCCATTTTTGAAAATAGGTCAGAGCCACTCCAACACAATAATGCTATTAAAGCAAAAAAGAAAAAAATCATATTAAAATATCCTTTTGTTAAATTTTAAATGTTAACGATATTATCGTTAACAAGTTCTTGCAAAGACCTAAGTATGCCTATCTTTGCGTGTTCGTAAGTTAAACCGCCTTGGAAATACACGGCGTACGGCTCTCTAATAGGACCGTCCGCTGAAAGTTCAATTGAAGAACCTTGAACGAACGCGCCCGCAGCCATAATTACCTTACTGTCATAACCTGGCATATCGGACGGAATAGGCGTAACGTAACTGTCAACAGGGGCGGTAAATTGAATTCCCCTACAAAAAGCCCAC
>JAGCLN010000263.1 GCA_017646945.1 Clostridia bacterium
GCGTTAAACATACCGATTGCTTTTTTTTCTTGTTCAGCGATTTTTAAAATTTCTTTTAAGTTTACAAGCATTATTATTTTCTCCTAAAATTTTTACAAAACTCAATGATTTGTGATTGTTCTCTAACACCACTCGTTGCGTCAACCGCCGTGAGTGAGCAAACGGCGGAACTTTGAGCGAACTTTAAAATTTCAATATCGGATTTTTCTTGATAAATTGCAATGAGCGCGCCCGCGCAGAACGCATCGCCCGCGCCCGTTGTTCCAACGATAAGTTCGCTAGGAAAGTCGAAAGATGGCAACGTTGTTTCGCCATCGTTAGAAACGCATACCGCAAGCGCAGGCGAGTGAATAATAACTCTTTCGCTAACGCCTAAGGCTTTAATTTTTCTTGCAATTTGAGTCAAGTTATCGTTAGTTGGCTTAACGTTTACCAACGCGCCCGCTTCAATCTCGTTGATAATAATATTATCAACGTAAGGAAGGCAGGGAAGTGCCTTGGAATACCTATTTGAGTTCTCGGTAACCAAGTCGATAGAAGTTTTAATTCCAGCCTTTTTAACGGCTTTTAGAAGTTCAACGCCTTCTCCGTTATCAATCTTTTCAATAAGTAAAAGGTATCCTAAGTGGAACATTTTAACGCCAAGGTTTTCGGCGTCAACGTCACTTGCGCTAAAATCGTTATTAGCGCCGGCGTAGGTAAAGAAAGTTCTTTCCCCACCCGTAACGGAAATAACTTGAGTAAACGAAGTAGGCGTTTCGCCAACCACCATATTAGAAAAGTCCACGCCGTTTTTAGTAAAGGTGTTTTTAAGGTAATTGCCGTTATCGTCATTACCTATTCTGCCTAAAACTTTAACGGGGATATCGGGTCTTATGCGTTTGAGCGCAACCGAAACGTTAGGCACGCAACCGCCAACCGATTTGCCCACCTTCAAAATCTTCGTAAGTTCACCAGACTTTGGGTAAGCGGATATTTCATTTATTTCGTCAACGAGAATAGTTCCCGCAACTGCAATACCGTTTTTCATAATTAGTTACATTCCGCAACGAGCGGTCCTGCTAAATCTTTTAAGAAGAATAACTTGCCGGCAAGCGATGGAATATAAGAAGAAGTTATCCAAGGCGTTTTGCCGTAGCGAAGCGTCATCCAAAGCGACATACCTTGCCATTGCATTCCGCGGCCCAAAGTGCCGTCCGCACCGCCGATAGCGTAGTCTGCCTGTAAAAATAAGCCGGGGCCTATCGTGTTAGCGCGACAGGGGACTAACGTAGTTCTTGACTTAAAGCTTGTAAGCGCGTTTTGTTCAACGGTTAAGGGGTGAATTTTTGCAGCTATTCTATAAGGTGCTTCTTCCCATTCTTTAGCGGTAGCGTAATCGCTTGCAAAAGTGGGTTCCCAGAACGCTATGTGGCACATTCTACCGATACCGTAAACTAAAACGAGTTTTGCTCCTTCCGCCTTTAAAGAAGCAATTTTCTCAGGGTAGGTGGGCAAATTAGTTTTAGTAGCAAAGTTTCTTTGGTTTTTAGGAACGGTTAATTCGCCAAGCGGATTGAAAAGCGCTTGTTCCATAGCAAACTGGAAGGCGCCCGAGTTGTCAGGCGCAAGGGTGTTGCCTTCGCTGTCAGCCCATTCGTCCATATTAAAAGTATAAACGTGCGAGCAAGAAACTTTCCACTCTTTTAAAAAGTATACAACCCATTTATACATACCCATCGGGCCTACCGGAAGAATAAACGCAATCTTTTCGTTTCTTTCTTTGGCAAGGCGAATTTGCATAGCAATTTCGTGGCCCATATAAGTTTCAAACTCACCAAGACTATCGCATTTTATAGGTTCAAAATCTTTGTTCCAATGCGCTTGCCTTTCGGTTATTTTTTCGGGCGCGTCGATGCACGCGTCAATTTTATCAAAATCCCATCCCGCAGGATAGAAACCTTCTAATGCACTACCTTTTACTGTTGAATTAAAATTCATATTGTTCTCCTTCGCTCAATCTCTGCAAGCGCTTGTCTATAAAGACCGTGAAACACGTCGTAAATCATTTGTTTAGCCAAGGATTCCGTACAAAAAGTACGCGTACCTTGTCTAAAAAAACGCCTTTCTCGTGTTTGACGGCTTTATTAAGCCAAGCGTTTTGAGATTTCGCTCAAATTATTTTTTTTTTAGTTAAATCAATTTATTTCAGTTTTCGTTATATATTCTATCTACTATTTCTTGCACTTGAACGGCGCGGTCTGCGTAATAATAATCTAAAACGCCACTTTCAACCGTTTCGCGGAAAGATTTAATTTGCTTTTCGTATAAATTACCCTTTTCGCCTTCGTAAATTGTTGCTATGCCCGAAGTTCTATTTTGCGCCGCCGAGTAATCGCCTTGCGGTGCGTATAAGTGAGAGAGTTTGCCAACTTCTTCTTGGGCGAGTGTGCCGTTGCATTGAATATAGCCCTTAGTTCCGTAAAGTTCAAGTTTGCTTTCGGAAGCATCGTCAGGTATATTAAAGTTAACGTCAATATGCCCAAGCACGCCACCTTTCGTGCGGAAGATAATTATCGCCCCGTCTTCAACTTCGTAAGAGAAAGTCTTGGTGGAATAAAAACTCTTAACGCTTTCAATTTCATCGTCCAAAATATACTCGATAAGTTCGATACAATGCACGCCAAGGTCCATTATCGCACCGCCACCGCCAAGCGCCTTAATCTGTCTCCACGCGCCCTTGATATCGGGATACCAACAGGTAAATTGTAAGCGAACGGTGTTAACTTCGCCTATTTCGTCATTTTTAATAAGTTCTTTTGCCTTAACGTGAAGGTTGTGGAACTTCATCATATACCCGATGTTGATTTGCTTGTTAGCCTTTTTAAAAGCGTCAACTAATTTACGGCTGTCAATAGCGTTAGCGCAAACGGGCTTTTCAAGAAAAACGTGTTTGCCGTACTTTAAAGCAATCATAGATTGCTCGTAGTGGCACATAACGGGGGTTGCAATATAAACGGCATCGCAACTTACGGCTTTCAACATTTCTTCTTCGTCGTTAAAATAAGCAACGCCGTACTTTTCGCCGGTAGCCTTAGCCACGTCACCGTTTTTATCCATTACGGCAACGAGCGTATTTTTTTCATCTTTAATAATAGCAGGAATAGTACGCCTATCGGCAATACCACCTGCGCCTATAACACACCACTTCATATTTCACCTTACGGCAACAACCTTTTGGTTGTTCCCTTTAAATAAACGTTGCATTGTT
The DNA here is from genome assembly GCA_017646945.1 of Clostridia bacterium. Classification (GTDB taxonomy): domain Bacteria; phylum Bacillota; class Clostridia; order Christensenellales; family Borkfalkiaceae; genus HGM11412. Next base: position 3,251 of record JAGCLN010000263.1, read on the forward strand.
TAAAACCTTCCGCATATTCCGCGCCACATTGATAACCGCGGTAACGAGAACAAGTTTTAACCATATCGGGAAAGTCGATTCCATCGTGGTCACGCATCCAAACAACTTGGCTTTCGTGGCATTCAAGCATTTGAAGTTTTAAATCAATTTCATTAGAAATATCAACGTATTCCGTGGGGTTGAAATCAACGCCTGCAAGCGTATCCATATAGTAAATAGGAACGAGTTTTGCTGGTTCGCTATACTTACTCTTGTAGTTGGGTAAGGTAGCGGTAAAACTCGCGTCAAACACCAAGCGTGAAACTGCCGTGTGGTCGGGCATATAATCGTTGGGGTCGTGGGTAATGATAAAATCGGGATTTGCGTATTTGATAATATCAACGATTTTATCTCTCGCTTCCTTATTGTTGTCAAAAATTTCAAGGTCGTCAAACCCAGCGCATAAAACTTCAATACCTGCTAAACTACCTGCTTTTTTCGCTTCGTTTGCGCGAATAACCCTAAGTTCGTCAGGCGGGATAACAACGTGGCCAAGATTACCGCTTGAAACGTGGCATACTATAACGGTATCCCCCCTTTTCACGCATTTGGCAAGCGTGCCTGAGCAGGCAATTTCAATATCGTCTGGGTGAGCGCCTATTGCTAATACTCTCATTTTAATTCTCCTTATTCTTTTTACTATATTTTAACACGCCTAAGTTTTAATTACAAGGCGCGTAAGTATCCTAAAAGAGTAAAATAATATACTTGACATATTCTTGCTTTTATTGTATATTTTTTAATATGAAAACTTATTTTAAGCATAAGCTTACAAATTTAATAAGCGTTAGTAAAATCGTAACGATTCACCACTTTGAATTTGATAAAAATTTTAAGTCGAAAGGTGAAGAACACGACTTTTGGGAACTCGTTTTTGCCGAGAGAGAAAGTTTGGTTTGCACGGCTGACGGAAAGAAGGTTTTGCTCGGTCAAGGCGAAGTGTTATTCCACAAGCCCAACGAGTATCACACGCTATCGGCAAACGGTCAAAAAGCGCCTAACGTGTTCATAATGTCGTTTGAGTGCAAATCGGAATCAATGAAGTATTTTGAAGGCAAAAAGATAGCGCTATCTAACAAACTTCAATCTTTTATCTATTCCATTTTAGAAGAAGGCAAAAAGACCTTTGATATCGCCGTATCCGACCCCAACCTTAAAAAGATGGCGTTACTTAACACGCCCACGCTCGGCGGTGAACAACTGATAAAAAGTTACCTAGAAATATTTTTGATAAACCTTCTTCGCGAGCAAACGGAAACCGAGCAGGGAAACGCCACTTTCTTACCCGGCGTTGAACTTTTAAACAAGCCTATTAACGACGTTACGGCGATTTTAAAAGAGAACGTTTACGGCAATTTATCGATAGACTACGTATGCCAAAAAACTTCGTATAGCAAGGCGTATCTTTTTAGGATTTTCAAAGCAAAAACGGGCAAGACCATAATGGCTTATTTTATTGAACTTAAAATTGATATAGCAAAGCAATTATTAAGGGAGAACGAACTTTCCGTTAAAGAAATAGCCGATAAACTTTCCTTTAACTCGCCAAATTACTTTACAAAAACTTTCAAAAGAATAGTCAAACTAACCCCGTTAGCGTATAAAAAACGCCACTTGTAAGCAAAAGTTATAGATTTTGAATAAATTTTAAAAATTTTTATAAGTTTTTTATAAAAAACTGTTTACAAATTACATAACAGTGATTACAATATAAAACGACACTTACTTGTGCTTATATGATATATTGATAACTGAAAAGGAGTTTTGTATGCCAAAATACGTTTTATGCCCCAGATGTGAACTTAATTATATCTTAGAAGGAGAAGAGTATTGCGACGTTTGTAAGGCGGAACTTAAAATAGGACCGCAACTTATGTTCTCTGCTGATGGCGATGCAAAAGAGCAAGTATTATGCCCCGTTTGTAAGCGCAGATATATTGACGAAGGGGAAGATATGTGTGACCGTTGCCGTGAGCAAATGGAATACAACAAGGAAAACGAAGACCTTGAAGATGGTGACGAGTGGAGAAGATTCTTAGACGATGACGAAAAGGAAGTTATTGCAAGCAAGAGCGATGACGAAGAAGAAATGGTATCCCTTTCTCAAATCGAAGAAGAAGAAATGTTGGACGATGAGTTTGAAGATGACGACATTGACCCCTACACTAACGAAAAGGTTAAAAAGCAAAACGATGACGATGACTTTGATTACGTTACCGTTAACGATGAAGATTTCTTAGACGACGACGAAGAAGAAGCCGAAGAAGACGAGGATGAATAATTTATCAACTTAACGTCTACACTTTAAGTATGATAAAAAAAGTTGGAACTCTATCGGAAACTAAAGAAAAGATAAAAAGTTATTTAGGTAAAGACTTAGAGATTAAGGTTAACTTAGGTAGAAACAAATTCGTTTCGTACACGGGCACTATAACCAACGTGTATCCCGCTTTATTTCAAGTAACGCCAAGCGAGTTTTACAGCGGTAAAACTTCGTTTTCTTACTCGGAATATATGTGTGGGCTCGTTAGGATAAAAGAAAAATAAACGCAGTAGCAATTCGCTACTGCGTTTTGTTTTATACTTGTAATAAAAACGGCGTGTTTTGAATAGATTATAGCGTTATATAAAAAGGGGGATTATTTTTATGACAATAACGCCGGAAATCAAAAAGGCAGAGATTTTAAACGCCGTTTCTATCAACTTAAAAAACGCGGTAGAGTGCAAACTCAATATCGCTGAAGAAGAAGTATCTTCGGTTATTTTCGTTTCCGCCAAGGCAAACTTAAATAGCGCAACCTGTTTAAACGGGGAAATTCGCTACGGTGGAAAAGTGCTGTTTTACTTAATCTTGTCAAGCGGTGGGATTAAAAAGTGCGAAGCGGGTGTGGAATTTTCATACCGCCAAGAAGTTAAAGACGTTAAAGAGGGTGAAATCTTTATCGGCGATATAACGGCAGAAAACGTTAAAATCACGGTGGTAAACGGAATTCCCACCGCAAGCGCGATGCTCGTTTTAAGCGGTAGAGTAATTAAAAAAGAATATAGCGACTATATTAAAGACGCGCCCGAAATTCACGTTAAAAAACGCCAAGCGGAAAACTTGGCGTTGGTTGCAAGCGAGTGCAAAGAGTTTGATTTGGAAGAAGAATTTGACGTGGATTTTCCCATCAACGAAGTTGCTTGGCATAGCGAAACTGCAACTGTAAATTCAGTAAGTAGCGGAATAGGCGCGGTAAGCGTTGAGGGTTTTGTAGAAACGAACTTTCTCTTTTGCTTGGGCGATGGAAAACTCGAAAGTTTAAAAAGGAATATTTTATTCAATTTTGAAAAAGAAATTAAGTTTGCTATGCCTGATTTGATTGCTACTTGCAAGGTAGACGTAGCCGATTGCAACGTGAAAATCGTGGTGGATAGAGCAAAGGGTAAAAGTTCGGTAGCCGTGTTATTAAAATTGAGCGTGCGTACGTGCGTGTACGAAAACGAACCGCTTTCTTTCGTAGCGGACGCTTACTTGGAAACGCATCATCTTTCCCTTGAAAAAACGCCCGTAAAAATTGATAAAATCCTCGGCGAAAAGATTTTTGAAAAGAAAGTTAACTGCCCAGCGGTTAGCAAATTTGACAAAAGTACTTTACTTGTATGCCCGATATTTGCTAAAATAGAAGAAATAGAAGTTGCTACTGGTAACGAAAACGCAAAGGTTATCGGCGTTGCAAGAGTGGGCGCACTACTTTCGCTTGATGGAAATTACTTCGTTGAAACGGCGCTTTGCCCGTTTGAGATTGATTGCGGTGAGCCTTTAACTAAAGCGTTTATCAACCGCGCGCAGATTTTTAACGTGGAATATAGTTTGGTCGGGGATAGTTTGAACGTTGACTTTGCCGTTTCGGTTGCGATTGAAAGGTTTGAAACTTCCGTTTGCGACTTCGCGTTGAAAGTTGAACTCAATGCCCCGCGTGAAAAATCAAACTCTGCTATTAGCGTATTTATTCCAACCCCTGGCGATACGCTGTGGGACGTGGCTAAATCACTTGGCGTTAAGGAAGAAGAAATTTTAAAAACTAACGGCGACTTGGTTTTCCCGCTCGTCGGAGATGAAAGGATTGTAATTTACAAAGAACTATGATAACTAAAAAGTGTTTTGGAAAACTCAATATATCGTTAAAGGTTGAAGGTGCGTCTAACGGCTATCACGATCTTGATAGTATCGTTATGACTGTTGATAAGTATGACGTTGTTTCCGTTAAAAAGAGAAAGGACGATAAAATACTCGTAACCTTTACCGGCCCTTACGCCGTAACGCCTAAGGTCCAAGAAGAAACGAACGCCTATAAGGCGGCCAAACTCTTTAAAGATACCTATAATACCGCTGGCGTTGACGTTACCGTCAAGGTAAATATTCCAACGGGTGGCGGTTTAGGTAGTTCTTCTGCCGATATTGCAGGCGTATTATCGGCGATGAAAAAACTTTTTAAAGTCGAAGGGGATATAAAGCCTTTATCCGATAAACTCGGTAGCGATTCAGGGTTCTTGCTCACTTGCGGTTTTGCACGGCTTCAAGGCAGGGGCGATAGAGTAACCTTACTTCACACCGACCATAAATACTATTTTGTAGTAATTTACGCAAACAGCGGTGTTTTAACTAAGGACTGTTTTGCCCTTTTCGATAAAGGCTACGAAAACCAACCGAATATTGATAACGATATGGTAATTAAAGGTATTGAAGAAGGCGATTTGGGTCTTATTTCAAAACACGGTGGAAATCACTTATACCTTCCTGCGATTGAGTTAAACAAGGAAGTTGAGTCTAACTTAAACGCATTAAAATCACTCTCGCCCAAGGTTTTAGGAATGACGGGTTCAGGTTCGTCTTGCTTTGCTATGTACGACACTTACGAAATGGCGTCTTGGGCGCACCACAAACTTAAAAGGGCATATGGTAAAAACGTTGAACTCTTATCTTTTTACAATCCCGATGCGCTCGGCTTTTTCGACAAGATGTTTGGTTTTTACCCACCCGAACACCACTAAGCGAACGTTAAACTGAATAAATTCCCCCGAAAGCGGTAACAATTAAGTTATCACTCTCGGGGGTTTTTTTATGAAAAAACTTGGAATAACTTTTTTACTTTTGTCAATAATCGTAACGGCTGTTGTTGTGGGCGCATCCCGTAACGAGAACGGCGTAGAATACCTTCGCATCCATATCCGCGCAAACTCTAATAGTGAGTTAGACCAGAGCGTAAAGTATCGAGTTAAGAGCGCGATAGTTGATTATCTCACACCTTTTATAGCCGAGTGCGAAACGAAAGAGCAAGCGATAAAAATGCTTACTTTGGAAAGGGAAAATTTAGAAGGGGTAGCAAACTCAGTTTTAAATCTTCACGGGTTCGATTATGAAAGTAAAGTTGCGGTAAGAAAAGAGAGTTTTCCTACAAGGGTTTACGGAGATTTTACGCTTGAAGAAGGCATTTACGATGCAATAATAGTCGAACTCGGTGAAGGTAAGGGCGATAACTGGTGGTGCGTCGTATATCCGCCCTTATGCTTTACCAAAACGCAGAACGTAAAGTACAAATCAAAGATTTTAGAAGTTATTGAAGCTTTTAAGGAAAGGGTACATAGGGGGTAAAAAGTATGAAAAAGAAAGTTAAAATTTATATCGCGTTAGCCCTTTCGCTCATAGTAGTAGGCGCGAGTGCTTACGTTGTAGTTTCAAACTATAACGAGCCGTCAATCGAAACGGCTATAGTTAGTTCAAATAGCGCGAAAAGCGATATAAAACTCGTTCAACAAAAACTCAAAAACTGGGGTTATTATAACGGCTCGGTAGATGGAATTTACGGGCCTAAAACCAAAGAAGCGGTTAAGTATTTTCAACGCAAAAACGGTCTTACCGTTGACGGTATCGTTGGAAATAAAACGCTAAAAGCGATGGGGATTTCCACTAGCCAACTCTCAGGCTCGTCAGGTTCTTCTTCGTCGTTAGGCTATACTAATTCCGATATTAAACTTCTTGCAAGGCTCATTTATGCCGAAGCGCGTGGCGAACCGTATCAAGGTCAAGTAGCGGTGGGCGCGGTAGTGTTAAACAGAGTGAAAAGTTCGTCTTTTCCAAATACCATTTCGGGTGTAATCTACCAGCCGTACGCCTTTACTTGCGTTAACGACGGGCAGATAAATTTATCCCCCAACCAAACGGCTTTAAACGCCGCTAAGGACGCTATGAACGGTTGGGACCCAACTTACGGATGCATCTATTATTACAACCCGAAAGTTGCCCTGAGCAGTTGGATATATTCGCGAAAAACCGTTGTTACCATAGGTAATCACGTGTTTGCCGTTTAAGGAGAGAAAATGGAATATTTAAAATTTTACAATTATGATATAAATGAACCTAAAGCCGAAAAAATAAGAGAAGAAAACGCCGAAAACCGCCTTATAAGGCAGGAAACGGCTAAAAAGCACCGCAAAAACCACGATGAAAACGGCAAAAAACCCAAGCCGAAGAACGCTGGCTGGATATTAGCGGTAATATGTTTATCTGTAGCGGTTGTAACGCTTGGCAGTTTGCTTGCTTACAGTATGTATTCGCCAACGGGTGGCGTTGCTAAAAACACGGTAAACGAAGAGAGAAATTTTTACGAACTCGTAGGTTACGTTGACGCTATTGACGTCAACTTATCAAAGATAGTAGTATCCAAAGACAATGAAAAACGCCAAAAGCTACTCGGCGAAGTAAGGGTTCAATCAAACCTTGCAACCGAGAATTTATCTTCGCTTGCCCTTCAAGATGAAGACAAGTATTTAACTCTTAAATTTATCAATCAAATAAGTGATTTTAGTAAGTATTTAGCCGAGAAGATGATTGACGGCGAAAGCCTTTCTTCAAGTGATATTGAAACGCTAAAAAAGATGCGAGATATCAATGCCACTTTAAAAGAAAACCTATCTTCACTCGCCGTTGATATGGCCAAAGATTACGAGTTTAAAAGTTTGCTTGAAGGAAAGGACGGTGACTTGGTGATTTCCAAGTTTAAAGAATTAGAAACTTTGGCGTCCGAATATCCGCATATGATTTACGACGGGGCTTTTTCCGATGGAACTGAAAGCGCTGTTGCCAAGTATTTAGACGGTAGGGAAGAAGTTACCAAAATGCAAGCGGAAGACCTTTTGAAAGAATATTTTTCCGCTTACAATCTTAAAAAAGTCGAACTCGTTGGCGAAAGCGTGGGCGAAGTGATTGAAACTTACAATTTTGAAGCCACCGATGATAGTGGAGTTATGCTTTCCGCTCAAATATCGAAAAAGGGTGGGCTTTTAGTTCAGTTCAACTATTTTAAAGAGTGTAGCGAACAAAAGATTGACCTTGAAAGTTCACGCGAAGTCGCTTTAAAATTCTTAGAAAGAGCAGGCTACAAAAATCTTAAAGCGGTGTGGACAACGAGTGGCGGTAGCGTCGTTACCATAAACTTTGCTTCGGTCGTTCAAGGCGTTATTTGTTATCCCGATTTAGTTAAGGTAAACGTCTGTCGCGAAAGGGGTATCGTTTCGGGCTTAGAAGCGTCGTCTTATATCTACAACCACGTTGAAAGGGAAAGCCAAACGGCTATCGTTAGTCTTGCAACCGCCAAGCAAAAAGTAGACCAAGAAATTTCTATCGAAACTTCTCGCTTAGCGATTATCCCCAAAGGCGAAAACACCGAAGTTTTAGCCTACGAGTTTTACGGCAAGTGTGAAGATGGTTACTATTATATCTTCATTGATGCTCAAACTGGCAAAGAACTTGATATTTTCAAGGTGATAGATAGTACGGAAGGATTACTCCTCCTTTAATTTAAGTCGTTATAAACTTCGTTAGGCTGTGTTTCTACTTAGCCGATAGACTTCGATGACCAACAAGGTCAATCTCAGCC
>JAGCLN010000264.1 GCA_017646945.1 Clostridia bacterium
AAAGTTAACTCAAACGATAAAGTAACGGCAACCATCGCAGGTAGATGCTGTGAAAGTGGCGATATTATTCAAGAAAACGTTGAAATTACCAAACCTACTCGCGGTGATATTATCGCGGTGGCGGTAACGGGCGCATACAACTATTCAATGGCGTCAAACTACAATAGAATTACCCGCCCACCGATAGTTGCTATCGAGAATAAAACCGATAGAATTATCGTTAAACGCGAAAGTTTTGAAGATTTAATCAAAAACGAAATTTAAAAGCAATAAAAAACCGTAACGCTCGTTACGGTTTTTATTTTATAAAAGATTTTTTCTAATTTCTTCAGCAGAGAGTTTTGAAAGATATGCAGGCGCAATATCAAACACAGTTTTGCAACCAAACGATTTTTCTTTTGAAAGCCTTGCAACCGCTCTTGCGTAAGCAACTAAAACAGACGCGGTGAACTCAGGGTTACTATCGAGCTTTAAGGAATATTCGATAACGTGTTTATTCTCGCCATTGACACCCGTAGTTCCGCTACAAATAACGAAACCGCCGTGTGGAATACCCGAGTGCTTTTCGATAAGTTCATCTTGAGAAATAAAGTGAACGGTGGTATCGTAATCAGCAAAGTAGTTAGGCATAGTTTTAATCTCGTTTTCGATTGCAACTGCATCAGCGCCATCTTCTAAAACAACGAAGCACTCTCTCAAATGCTTTTCACGAGTGGTTAAATCGGGATTTTCGCCCTTTCTAACCCTTTCAAGCGCAGTTTCAACGGGGATTGTGTATTGCTTTGCGTCTTTAACGCCTTTAATTCGCCTTATAGCGTCCGAATGACCTTGGCTTACACCCTTTCCCCAAAATGTATAATAACTGCTGTTAGAAAGCACGCTAGAAGCGTATAAACGGTTAAGTGAGAACATGCCGGGGTCCCAACCAGCAGAAATGAGCGAAACGGTTGAGTTTTCTTTACAAACTTTATCAACGTTTGCAAAGTGCTCGGGAATTTTAGCGTGAGTATCAAAACTATCAACTACTGAGAAGTATTTTGAAAGTTCTGGGGTTTGCTTTGGTAAATCGGTTGCGCTACCGCCACAAATAACTAAAACGTCAATCTCATTTACAAAATCAAGAACGTTTGACGCAGAATACACCTTAGAATTAAGCGCAGTTTTAACAGTTGACGGGTCACGCCTTGTGAAAACGCCAACGAGTTCCATATCGTCGTTTTGCTTAACGGCGCATTCAACGCCCCTACCTAAATTACCGTAGCCGTAAATACCAACACGAATTGCCATAAATTAACTCCTTTTATACTATTTTACCACAGTAAAAAATAAAATGGCAAATAATTTAGCAAAATTTAATAAAAAAATGCGACACAGCCGTGTCGCATTTTCCTTATATTTTAGTTTTGATAAAGTTTGCCGCAAGTTCCATATCCTTAACGGGGTCGTCACCTGCTTCACGCTCTATCGTTAAGAAACCGTCAAAGCCGATTTCTTTAAGCGCTTTAATGTAGTTATCCCAGTCAACGTCACCTTCGCCGATAGGAAGTTCAATAAAGCCCGTGCAAGCGTTTAACGCATCTACGCCACCGAGAGCGAACGCGTGATATACGTCGGTAGGGTCTTGGTTTTTATCAAGCATTCTGCCGTCTTTTAAGTGAGTGTGAACGATGTGGTCTTTTAAAATGTAAACCGCTTCAACCGCGTCTTGACCGGTAACCATAGTGAAGTTTGCAGGGTCAAGGTTAACGCCTACGCCACCCTTGGTGTCTTCAATAAAAGCAAGTAAAGTCTTTGCTTTTTCAGGGCCGGTTTCAATAGCGAGTGTTACGCCTTTCGACTTAGCGTATAAACCGCATTCGGTAAGCGCGTCAAGCATAACCTTGTATCTCGGATTAGACTTATCTTCGGGAATAACGCCGATATGAGTAGTAACTACGTTAGTTCCAAATTCAACCGCTAAATCAACGATTTTCTTAGTTGCTTCAATTCTTGCGGGGTTATCTTCTGCTCTTTCAAAACCGAAGCCACCCATATCACCGCAAAGCGCGCTAACAACAAGGTTGTTATCTTTTAAAAGTTTTTTATACTCTTCTTTCTTTTCAGCGGAAAGTTCAGGGCTAAAATCACCGGTAGTAGCGTAAATTTGAACGCCTGCAAGACCGAGCATTGCCGCCTTTTTAATTCCTTCTTCGTGAGTGCTCTTAAAACAGTCAGTAATAATACCTATTTTCATAAATTCATACTCCTTTTACCGATATCATAGATATCCATAATAAGCCTGTGAGTGTTAAGCGCTTCTCTACCTGAAATATCAAGTGGTTCTAAACCTGCAAGCGCTTTGTAGAATTGGCGAATTTGCCTTTCGTGTTGGAAACCCCAATAATCTTTACCGCCTTCATATTCAACGGTATTTTCATTTTGGTGCGCTTCTTCAACGGTTCCGTCGTTATAGTAAATATACGCATCGTCATAACCAAACACAACACTACCGTTTTCACATAACATTCTAATTTCAATAGGCTCGTCTTTGCCGTAGTTGTTCATACAATAGAAAGCGTATTTAGCGCCGTTTTCATATTTTATGAAACCCTCTGCGGTATCTTCAACTTTAACCGCTTGATGACCGCGATTTGCCATTGAACAACTTACGCTTTCAACCTTGCTGTTTACTATCCAATGAACAAGGTCAATTGAGTGAATTGCTTGGTCGATAACTACGCCACCGCCTTCTTTATCCCAAGTGCCTTTCCAGTCACTACCTGAATAATAATCGTCACTACGATTCCAAGTAAGAATAGAACGAGCGGAAATAATTTTACCGAGTTTTCCACTTTCAACCGCATTTTTAACGAGTTTTGCAGAGTTATTGTAACGGCATTGAGAAATTACGCCGAATTGAACGCCTAACTTTTCACCAACTAAAACAGCGTTTTCAGCAGTTTCATAGTCGATATCCATAGGCTTTTCAGTAAGAACTGCAACACCTTTTTGCATTGCGTACACCGCAACTTTACAATGAATATAGTGAGGAAGGCAAAGGTGAACTGCGTCAAGATTTTCTTTCTCAATCATTTCTTCGTAAGAAACGTAAGATTTGCAACCGTATTTATTAGCAACGGCATCTGCTCTATCCTTTTTGATATCACAGCAAGCAACGAGTTCAACTTCTTCAATCGCATCGATTGAAACAAGGTGCATTACCGATACTCTACCGCAACCGATAACGGCCACTCTAAATTTTTTTAAAGAGTTTTCCATTCTCCAGCATTCTCCTTAGCAGAAATAAGACCTTCTCTAATTTTAATAACTTCAAGCGTTTGGTTAACGTCAAACGATGCTTCGCCAGTTTCAAAGAAACGTAAAATATCTCCAAGCAACTCAACGAAGAAATCCCAACCAACTGGAACCATTTTTGAAATACCTTCACTATCGGGAGCGATAAGGAAGTAATCGTTGTATAACGTTAAGTTAATCTTAACGAGTTTACCGTTTTCATAAACGATATCAGCCCATTCTTGATCAAAATACTTTTCGTATCTAACCTTAGATGCGCCACAACCCATAAATTTAACGGCAATTTCAATACAGTGAATAATGTATTCATCAAAATTACCACCGCCCATAATAGTTAATACGTTGGGGTTTGGATTGCATTTTGCAAGTTCTTTAGCAAAACGAAGCGCAGAACTACTGAAGAATTTAACGTTGTACTTTTCAGCTAAGTCAAAAATCTTCTTTGCAGTAGCGTAATCAGGCGCGAAAGTTTTATCAACGTAAGTAAGTTTACCATACTTGAAAACTTCTTCGCAGTATCTTAAATGCGTGTCGGGTCTTGCAGGAGCAAGAACCATTAAACAATCACTCTTTTCGCATACTTCAGCGATGGTAGCGCATCTTTCAACTTCGTTATCCTTGCACCAGTCGTCATTAGTCTTACCGCCTGCTAAATCTTCTTCAGCCCAAGCGTACTTAACAACGAAATCAGTACCGTTCTTTTCATTGTACTCTCTAATCCACTTGATATAGTTGTTTGCGTGGAAATTATCTAAGAAACAATCAACAAAACCGATGGTTTTCATAATTAGAATTGAACCTCCGCCTTCTTATCGCTTGATTCGTAAAGAGCATCAAGAAGTTTCATGCTTTCTAAGATGTTAACGATGTTGTTCTTATCTTTAACGCCGGTTTCAATAGACTTAATGAACGCTTCGTCTTCGCACTTGTACATATTGGGAATATCGTATTCAGGGCAAATAGTTTCTAAAGTTGCGCCATCATAGAATTTAAACTTGTCGCCATAAGCAAGACGAGCGCCACCCTTATCGCCCATGAAGTCGATATACATTTCGGGAACGTCAATGTTTTGAGCCCAAGCGCCGTTGAAAGAAATACTTGCTTTATCAGTACGAACGTAACCGGTAATAAGGTCGTCTACGTCGTTAGTGCCAGTTTCAACGTTCTTAGTATCTTCAGCCCACATACCTTTGTATTTGTATGACTTCATATCTTTTGCCATTTCGCAGTAAGCGTCACAAGTAACGTTTTTAATCTTAGCGCCACCTAAAATGTATAAGATAAGGTCGAAGAAGTGAATACCCCAGTCGATAAGTACGCCACCGCCGGATTGAGACTTGGTAGTAAAGTCACCGCCAAGACCGGGGATAGAACGGAAGCTTCTGAACGAGCAGTAAACGTGATATACGTTACCAAACTTGCCTGCTTCAACCCATTCTCTAAGCATTTCAACAGACTTGTTGTATCTGTTGCATACGCCAATGTTTAAAATCTTACCTTGCTTTTCTGCTTCATTTGCCATTTCAACTGAAAGCGGATAGTTAACGGTAATGGGCTTTTCGCAAAGAACGTGTTTGCCTGCCTTTAAAGCATCCATAGTAATCGTGTAGTGAGCAAAGTTTGGAGTTAATACGAAAACAGCATCAACTTCCTTATCAGCAAGCGCTACTTTGTAATCAGTAATTACTTGTTCAATTTTGGGGAACTTTTCTTTAGCTGCAACCGCTTTATTTTCAAGGATATCGCAAGCGTATTTAATTCTTACGTTATCAAGCTCGGAAAGAGCGGGTAAATGTGCGTTGTTTGCAATTCTGCCACAACCGATAATTGCTACAGTAGTCATAATTTTATCTCCTTTTTTAATCAAAAATGATTTGATAGTTTTATTATATAACTTTTCAAGTTACTTGTAAATATCCATTTTCTATATAAAACATATCATTTTTTTGTATTTTTAACATTTTTTTAGTTTTTAGAGAGAAAAAACGTTACTTTGTTTGTTGACAAGCGGTGTTTTTGAGTTTAAAATAGAAGTATGCAGAAAACACGTTTTAATTTTAACCGCTCGTTTATGGACGTGCCTAACGTCTACGGCAAATTAAGCCTTCTTCAAATTGGCAGAAGATACTGCTCGGAAGGGGAAGTTATTTCAACCCACACCCACCAAGACTTTTTTGAACTCACAATCGTTAATGGTGGCGAAGGCGTTGTTATTTCCAACGGTGAAACCTACCCCGTTAAGTCTGGCGAGAGCCACCTTTCAATCCCCTGTGATATTCACGAAATTCGCGCGGGCGAAAACTCAAAACTTGAATACGATTATTTTTCGTTTAGGTTATCCGACGGCGATTTTAATAAAGAACTTGCCAAAATTTCAAGAAAACTCTTTGGTAAAAGTAGCCGTGTGTTTAACGACCCTAAAATCAACGCGCTAATCAGTAACGCAATTTCAGAATTCTCTTCCGAAAAACCCTACTCTAAC
>JAGCLN010000265.1 GCA_017646945.1 Clostridia bacterium
GCAAAATGTTGTCACGATTTAGACCTAATATGTTGGTTTATGAATGAACAATGTGTATCGGTTAATTCGGTTGGAACTCTATCTGTGTTTAAAAAAGAAAATAAGCCGCAAGGAAGTGCGGATTATTGTTCTGAATGTAGGTTGTGTGACGAATGTAATTACGACGTGATGAAAATTTATCCTTATCATCCGTGGACTAATTTATATTATATGACTGATGAGCCGATCGAAGAAAATATTAAAAAAAAGATTGCTAAAACTGATTACGATAGATGCGTGTATAACTGCAATAATAACGTTTGCGACCATCAATCTGTGATAATGAAATTTAGTAGTGGGGCAATTGCTACGCATACGTTGTCGGCATTTTCGCAAAACGTATATAGAAAAATTCACATTCAAGGAACTTTAGGTGAGTTGTATGGCACTTTTGACGAGTATGAAAACGTCGTTGAAATTAGGAAATTCGACGGGACTTCAAAAACTATAGATACAAATAGTTTTAAATATGAAGACAGCCCACATGGTGGCGGAGACGCTGCTTTTATGCACGAAGTTTATGCGGTTTTAAATGGTTCAGAGTCAATTTCAATTACTTCTATCGAACAATCTATTATGAGCCATAAGATTGCTTTTTCTGCGGAAAAATCTCGATTAAAAAACGGCAAAACAATAAGACTATAAAATACATAATGTAATAATTTAGGAGTTAAAATGTATACAGAGAATACTTGGAAAAACAATCAATTTTACAATTTTAACTATTTACAATATTTGCCAAAAAACATAAATGAAAATAAAAAATATCCCTTGGTGTTATTTTTGCATGGAGCAGGAGAGCGTGGCGATGATTTGGATTTAGTTGCTATGCATGGTTTTTTTGAACACATAAAACACGGGAAAGTTTATCCATTTATTTGTATTGCACCTCAATGTCCCAACAAAAAATATTGGGGATGTTTTATGGAATCTCTAAATGTATTTTTAGATGATATGTGTTATACTCTGCCTGTTGATGAAAATAGGATTTATTTAACTGGTTTAAGTATGGGGGGAACAGGAACATTTATGCTGGCGATGGCAAATCCTGATAAATTTGCTGCAATAGCACCTATTTGTGGAAGTGGTATCGTATGGTATGCTGAGGCGTTAAAAGAAATTCCTGTATTTATGTGGCATGGTGATTGTGACGAAATTGTCCCAATATCTGAGAGTGTTACTATGTTATCCAAGATAAACAAGTGTGGGGGAATGCTCAATTAAAAATACTATACGGTGTTGGGCATAATGCATGGGATTATGCATTTGATGGGGATGAACTTTCTGATTGGTTGCTATCGCACAAAAAAAACAATAGTTTATTATAGTGAAAACTGTTTGAAATAATAACATTGACAAGAAAAATATTTCTTGTTAAGATAATTAAGAAAATATAAAGGAGAATAATCGTGCCTAATTACGACATAAAAACTTACGTTAAGCCTATTTGGGAAGGCGATACTATTTATTATGAAACGGTGCTCTTTGTCGGCGAAGAAGATTGCGCGCCCTTGCTTTTCCCTATAAAAGAAGTGGTTGCAGTATATAATTACGGCTTGGATATAGAGTACGTTAAAGGCAAGGATTACGAAATAATAGACGGCAAGATTAAGCGTATTAAAGGTGGAAACGCGCCGTATTGTCCTGTGGACGATTATTATCTAACCGAACAAGCGCAGTACGCAATCGGTATAGTAAACAACCGAGAAAGAGCGCCCGAAGGAAAGAAGTTTTTTAATTTTGGCGAAAAGGATAGTTTTTCTAAATATCAAATAGCAGTAACTTATCGCCACGACGGTGAAAATTCAACTCTTGTCCCAGAAAGTAAAGGCGAGCGCTTTTCTAATTTTATCAATAAACTTAAAAAAGGAAAAGCAAGTATGCTCTTTTTTGGCGATAGTATAACTTACGGATGCAATTCGAGTGGAACGCCGATGGGCGGAATGGTAAAGCCGTTTGCTGAAAGTTATCCCGTTATGGTACATAAAACTTTGCAGGATAAATACGGTGCTGAAATTGAATACGTCAATACCGCCGTTGGGGGATGGTCAACCTTTAACGGGGTGGAAGCGCTTGACGAGCGCGTCTTAAATAGGAATTACGATCTAATGGTGCTCGCGTTCGGCATGAACGACGGAATAACGGAACTAAAAACATACTATGAAAGAACAGAAAAGATGGTGCTTGAGTTTAGAAAAAACAACCCTGACGGTGAAGTTTTACTTGTAGCGACTACTTATCCTAATACCGAGAGCGACTGGGTTAGAAATCAACCGCTTTTTGTCGATGAACTTTACAAACTGGAAGAAAAGTATTCGTTTGTAGGTGTTGCGGATATGACGAAAATGCATTACAACTTGCTTGAAACGGGAAAAAGGTACAGAGATATGACGGGTAATAATGTCAATCATCCTAACGACTTCTTGGCGCGAATTTATGCGCAAGTTGTACTAAAAACGATTATAAAATAAAGATATATATGGAAATAAAGATTGATTTCAA
>JAGCLN010000266.1 GCA_017646945.1 Clostridia bacterium
AAGAACCATACCAGCCGTCGGCGCCCACATAAGCAAGCAGTATTTACCCTTGCCAACGTAATATGCAGGAACTTTAACACCTTCAAAATAGGGCGGAATAGTCTTTGCCAAAGCGCATACTGCAAGCGCAGTACCCGTCATTTCACTAACCAAGCCTTCACGAATAATACCCGAACCCACAAAACCTGAAATTTGGTCGAGCGCGCCCGTTACCACTTTTACGCCGTTATATTCGCCAACGAGTTCACCACTTTCGTAAAGGGTGGGAAGTTTATCTTCGGTAATGCCGATATAATCGAGCATATCCTTATAATATTCGCCGTTTCTCGCATCGAGATACAAGGTTGATGAATAAAGTGATTTTTCGGCAACGAACTTGCCCGTTAAACGATATAAAAGATAGTCTTCAAGCATCAAGAACTTATCCGCTTTTTCAAAGACTTCCGGCATATTGTTTTTGAGCCATAAAATCTTCGGCGCAGGATAGCCTGCCGGAACTTCCGTTTGACCGGTTACTTCGTAAATAGTTTTTAAACCGAAACGCTTTTCCATCGCTTGCGCTTCTTTATCCGCGCGATTATCAAGCCATACGATAGCGTTCATTAAAGGCTTGCCCGCCTTATCTAAAACAATCATCGTTTCGCCCTGAGTATCAATCGCGAGCGCTTCAATCTTATATTCGGCGGTAAGTTCGTTATACGCTTCTAAAAACAAGTCAAAATACCTTTCGGCAGGGAATTCTACCCTTTCGCCTTCGGTAATAAGATTGTACGACTTGGTCGCCGAATTATATTCTACGCCGTTTTCGTCAAACACGCACGCTTTAAGCGAAGTCGTGCCGATATCTACACCTAATAAATACTTCATATTATTTACCTAAACGCTCGTCGTATGCTTTTCTTACTGCGGAAATCATTTCGTCTACCATAGCCGCGCGGTCTTTAGCCTTTGCTACGCCCGAAGATGAACCGGTAGCGTCTGCCCCTGCGATAATAGTATTATAAACGTCTTGACCGTTAGAAATGCCCGCTGCGGTAAGAACTAAAATATCGGGATTAACGTCTTTAACTGATTTGGTAGCCGCCGCAACGTATTCTTCGCCAACGGAAACGCCCGTACCGATAAGTTCAGAGGGTTCTGCAACGATAATATCGGGGTTTAAAGTAGCAATCTTGCTAGCATCAGCCAACGAGTCTGCGCAAACAATAGTAGTTAAACCAACTTCGTCAGCGCGCTTGATAGTATCTTTTAAAACGTCAAAACTAAGCGGTTTTTCAACGTGGTTAAGCATAACGCCGTCCGCCCCGCCTGCAATGAGTGATTCGGGTAAAATATCCGCTAAACCCCTGCCAGGAACGATAGGGTCCATATGCGGAGCGAAAACGTGAATATTCTTAGTTGCTTCCCTAACTCTTCTAATATCAATAATAGGGCAAGTGAAGATAATATCAACGCCGTACTTTTCGCTAGCTTTATCCGCCGCGATAGCAAGGTCTAAAATATCATCGCCGTAAAGATACGATTTAGGGCCGATTTCAAAAAAGGGAACTTTTACTTTGTTTTTATTCATAACACACCTTCTTAAATAATTTAATTACAAATATATTATACATATAAACGCCTGCTTTTTCAACGATTTTTTTCAATTTTAAAAATATATTTTAACCGCTCGCAAAAAAACCTGATATTTTTTAAAAAATTTGTTGAAATGGCGTTTTTTAAGTGGTATACTACCACTAACTTATAATAAATCGAAAGGATAATCATGGATAAAGCCAATTTATTACTTAAGAAGCGAAAGCAAGACAAACTCGACCTATCTTACTCGATTACGGAAATGGATGAACTCTTTAACGATTCCGCGTCTAACGGAAAGGAACAGGGGTTTGTTTCAAAACTGTTAAAAAAAGACTTTAAAAATATCGTTTACATAACTATACTTTTCTTATTCCAAGGTTTACCCACTTGGGTTGTTCCTTTATTTACGAGCGAAATTATCGACCTTATCACCGTTCGCCCTGAAGGATA
>JAGCLN010000019.1 GCA_017646945.1 Clostridia bacterium
ACACCTTGCGGGCAAGTTGACGAGCAAGCGCTTATAAACTTGCTTGGCGATGGAAGCGTAACTTTACCCGAACGCGCAATCGACGTTGACGGGCTCGTTTTCAATCTTACGGGAATCGAAACGCAGAAAGGCATAACCTTGCAAGAAATAATCGTTCCAACGTTTAACGGCGAAAATATCGACCCGACTACCATTGATTGCAATTTTAACGGTCTTGACGTAATGAGAATTTTCGCACAGATGGAATATGCGTTAAAAAACTAAAAACATAAATATCCAAACTAAAAAAACACGAGTTTAAATACCCGTGTGTTTTTGGTGCGGATAACAGGAATTGAACCTGCACGGTTTCCCACAGGATTCTAAGTCCTGCGCGTCTGCCAGTTCCGCCATATCCGCGTTTAAAAGCCTTTCGGCTTTTTTTATTTAACTATCGATACGCCCGAAGAAGTGCCGATACGAGAAACGCCAAGTTCGATAAACTTTAAAGCGTCTTCTTTACTTCTTATGCCACCGCTTGCTTTTATATGAGTTTTACCACTCAAATTTTGTTTCATAATGGTTACGGCTTGCTCGGTTGCTACGCCACCTGTAAAACCGGTGCAAGTTTTAACAAAGTCTGCCCCGCACTCGCAAACGATTTTGGTTGCTGTTGCGATTTCTTCATCGGTTAAAAGCCCCGTTTCTATAATAACTTTAACTACGTTGCCGTTACAAGCGCTAATTACCGCTTTTATCTCGTTTGCCACAAAAGAAATGTTGCCTTCTTTGAGTTTTGCAACGTTGATAACCATATCAAACTCGGTTGCACCGTCACTAAGGGCTTGTTTCGTTTCAAAAACCTTTACGCTCGTTGGGTTTTTACCAAGCGGAAAACCTATAACGGTACACACCTTAACTTGCGAACCTTGAAGGCAAGATTTTGCCAAGGCAACGTCACAAGGGTTTACGCAAACGGACTTGAAATCGTACTTTATTGCTTCAAGGCAAAGAGTTTTTATTTCTTCTTCAGTTACGGTAGACTTTAATGCAGTATGGTCTACGTACTCGTTAATTTTGATGCTCATATTTTACTTTCCTACGCAAAATTTTGCAAAAATTTCGTCTATAATTTCTTCAGTTGCCGTTTTCCCCGTGATTTCACCGAGCGCATCCCAAACGGACTTAACGTCTTCGGCAACGATATCGAGCGGAACTTCATCTTCAATGCCGATAAGCGATGCGGAAAGATATTCTTCCGCTTTTTTAAGCGCGTTTAAGTGGCGTTCTTCAACGATGAGTTCGGCGTTCCTGTCAATCCCGCCGGCGAAAGCCTTTTGATATAACGCCGTTTTGATAAGGTCAATCCCTTCGCCTGTTTTTGCAGAAACGGACAAGCCGTTCTTAGTTTCGGTAAAGGTGTCTTTTTTATTGTAAATTACTAAGTGGTTAAGAGAACTTACTCTATCGTAGATAGCCTTATCTTCATCGGATAATTCCTTGCCACCGTCAAACACCATTAAGCAAACGTCAGCCGAGTTTAAGATTTTTTGCGAACGCTCTATGCCCATCATTTCAATCTCGTCGTTTGACGAGCGGATACCTGCGGTATCGTAAAAATCAAACCTAACGCCGTTTATATCAAGCGAACCTTCAACAATATCGCGAGTTGTTCCTTCAATTGAAGATACGATAGCCTTTTCATAGTTTAAAAGGGCGTTTAAGATTGAAGACTTGCCGGTATTTGGCTTACCTACAATCGCTACCTTTACGCCGTTTTTGATTTTACTACCCGCGTTATAACCGCCGATAAGTTCTAAAACGGTGGCTTGGGTTTTTTGCAAAGTTTCAACTAAAGTATCGAGCGCCAAGTCGCCAAGGTCTTCTTCGGGATAGTCGATATCCGCGCCGATTTCCGCTAAAGCGTACGTAATATCGTCTTGCAAAGCGGTAACCTTATCAAAGAGTTTTTCACGGTAGAGAGAGTAGCCTGACTTTACTTCGGCAACGCTCTCGCCGTTAATCATATCTATAAGACCTTCGGCGGACGATAATGAAAGTTTGCCGTTTAAAAAGGCGCGCTTAGTAAACTCACCGCGAGTTGCGGGAAGCGAGCCGAGTTCAAAGGTCTTTTTCAACACGCCTTGAGTGATAGCCGTTCCGCCGTGGCAATGAATTTCAACCATATCTTCGCCCGTGTAACTTTTGGGCGCTTTAAAATATACCGCCATGCCAAAATCGGTAAAGCCACCAGCGCAATCAATTTCGCCAACGTAGAGTTTATACGGCTCGAAGTCGATTACCTTTTTATTTTGGGATAAGGGCTTAAACATTTTTTCTAAAAGATTTAAGCACCCTTCTCCACTTATTCTAATAATAGCAACACCGCCAACACCGTTGGCGGTTGATATTGCCGAGATTATATCGTTCATATCTTAATTAAACAAATCGTTATCGTTTGATTTTGGTTCTTCACTCTTGCCGGAAAACTCGGGGAACGGGTCTTCTAACGGCTTGGGTTGAGCAGGTTGAGAACTTGGGTTTGGGTTGGTTTTTTGACCACCGTTGTTGTAGGGGTTGTTATACGGATTATTGTAAGGATTATTGTAAGGATTGTAGAAAAATTGTTTGAAACTAAACCTTTCGTTCTTTCTTACTAAGAATAACAAAATGCCGAAAAGCGGTGGATTTAAGAAGATTGCAAGAAGTGAGAACACAAGTGCAGATTGAGGCTTATAAAGTTTAAATACTAAGAAGATTAAACTTGCTTCCAACACAACGTATGCAATATCAATGGGGATACTTAAATAGTAAGCCACTTTATACAAAGCGCTAGTCGTTGTAAACCAACCGA
>JAGCLN010000267.1 GCA_017646945.1 Clostridia bacterium
AAAAAGTAATTCAAAATACCTTGATATATCAACCGATCAAGTTAAAATTAAAAAAGAGTATTTATACGTTCAAAATTCAATCTTAGTTGATTTTATTTCGGAGAAACAATGAAAGAGTTCGTTCACTTACACCTACATACTGAATATTCACTTCTTGACGGTATGGCGACCATAAAAAAGGTTGTTAAACGCGCCAAGGAACTTGGGCAACCTGCTATTGCTATGACAGACCACGGCAATATGTATGGTGCAGTTCAGTTTTTCGATGCTTGTACCGCAGAAGGTATCAAGCCTATTTTCGGTACGGAATTTTACGTTTGTGACGACCATCTTCAAAAGGGTAGAATTAAATCGGACGATGCGGAAGGGTATAAAGATAGAAGGCATTTAGTTTTACTTGCCAAAAATGAAGAAGGATATAAAAGCCTTTCTCTTTTAAACGCTATTGCTTTCCGTGACGGCTATTATTATAAGCCGAGAATTGATCTTGAACTCGTTAAAAAACACCACGAAGGTCTTATTTGTTTATCGGCTTGTCTTGGCGGTGATATTCCGCAAGCAATACTTTCTCACGATAACGAAAAGGCGGAAAAACTCGTAGAGTTTTTTAAAGGCGTTTTCGGTGATGATTTTTATTTAGAACTTCAAAATCAAGGCTTGGAAGAACAAGCCTACGTTAACCCTGCGCTTCGCGCTCTTGCTAAGAAGTACGGCGTTAAAACGGTTGTTACCAACGACGTTCACTACATAAATAAGGAAGACGCCGTTACCCAAGACGTTTTGATGTGTGTTCAAACGGGCGTTAAGATTGATACGCCTAACCGTATGAAGATGCCGTGCGACGAGTTTTATTTAAAATCGTACGATGAACTTGCAGAAGTTTTCCCAGCTGATTTAGACGCGCTCGATACTACCGTAGAAATTGCAAACAAATGCGATTTTAGTTTTACTTACGGCCAGTATAAATTCCCGCACTATATACCCGAAAACGGCATGACGCCTATTGAGTATATTAGAAGTTTAATAGACGAAGGCGTTAAGAAAAAATACGGCGAAGAAACTAATGAAATTCGCGACCGTATTGAAATGGAACTTTCAGTTATTGAAAAGCAAGGCTTTATCGAATATTATCTTATCGTATGGGATTATATTTATAATGCGAGAAAAATGGGTATTTCGGTAGGCCCGGGCCGTGGTTCAGGCGCAGGTTCTATCGTTGCATACCTTATTGATATTACGGATATTGACCCTCTTAAATACGGGCTTTACTTCGAGCGTTTCTTAAACTCGGAGCGTGTTTCAGCGCCCGACTTTGACGTTGACTTTGAAGATTCTCGCCGTCAAGAAGTTATAGAATACGTTCGCCAAAAATACGGCGCAGATACCGTTGCTAAAATCGTTACCTTTGGTACTATGGCGGCAAAGAACGCAGTAAAAGACGTTGGTAGGGTGTTAAACGTTCCCTATAACGAAATGGACAGGGTAACCAAAGCAATTCCCAGTAAGGTTGTTAAAGATGGTAAAACTATCGAAATCAAGCGCCCGAATATTTTAGAAAAGATATTTGGTTTCTATCAACCTAACCCCGAACTATATGCCGTTCCCGAACTCGTTGAAATGTATAACGAAAGCCCTGAAATTAAAAGGGTTATTGATATAGCAATGAAACTTGAAGATGCGCCCCGTCAATCAAGCACCCACGCTTGTGGCGTTATTATCGGCGCAGATATTTTGGATAGGCATATGCCGTTATCGAGAAACGGTGATGATATTACCACTCAATACACAGGCGTTGAACTTGAGCACCTCGGATTTTTAAAGATGGACTTCTTAGGTCTTCGAAACTTATCCGATATTAAGATGGCGATAGAATACGTTAAGGAAAACCACGGCGTTGACGTTGTTTTTGATAGAAACGGCTATGATGACCCCGGCGTTTACGAACTTATATCGTCAGGTAATACTACTGCAATATTCCAAATAGAATCTAACGGCTTTAAAGACTTCTTGTCACGCCTTAAACCAACGTGTCTTGAAGATATAGTCGCAGCGGTGTCGTTATACCGCCCGGGTCCTATGGATTCTATCGGTAAATTCATAAAATCAAAACACAATCCTGAAACTATTAAATACGCTCACCCCCTTTTAGAGCCTATCTTAAAGCAAACCTACGGTTGTATCGTATACCAAGAACAAGTTATGAGAATAGTTCAAGACTTGGCAGGTTATACTCTTGGTCAAGCGGATAACGTAAGGCGTATGATGGGTAAGAAGAAAGTTGCCGAGATGGAAAAGGAAGAAGTTGTTTTCGTTTACGGTAAGGAAGAGAGCGTTGATAAACACGGAAAGGTTAACCGCGCGATTGACGGTTGTTTAAAGCGTGGCGTTCCTGAAGACGTTGCTAAGGCTATTTGGGCGGAGATGAAAGACTTTGCTAAGTACGCTTTCAACAAGTCTCACGCGGCGGCGTATTCGCTCGTAACCTATCAAACGGCATACCTTAAATGTTACTACGAACCCGAGTTTTTAACTGCGGTTTTGAATAACCGTATTACTAACATTGACGAAATTACGAACTACGTTTCCTACGCCAAGGAAGAAAAAGTTCCCGTATTACCGCCCGATATTAACGAAAGTAAAACTTACTTCTCGGTTAAAAACGGCATTATAAGGTTCGGCTTGGCGGCGGTTAAGGGCGTTGGTATTTCCGTTATTGATGAAATCATCAAAGAAAGAGAGCAAAACGGCAACTTTACTTCGTTTGAAGATTTTGCTATGCGCTGTATTCACCACGTTAATAAACGCCTTGTAGAAAACTTAATCTATGCGGGCGCGTTTGATTGCTTTGGCATATATAGAAGTAGGCTTATAGGCGTGTATGAAGAAGTTTTAGACAAGGCTCAAGCGATAACTAAAGAGCGTGAAAGCGACCAAATGAGTTTCTTTGAACTTTTGGGCGAGCCGGAAACTATTGAAGTGGTATATCCCAACGTTAAAGAATTTGAGCAAAAAGAAAAACTTGTTTACGAAAAGAACGTTTTAGGCGTATACGTTTCAGGCCACCCGTTAGAGCAGTATAAAGACCAACTTAAAAAGTATTCTTTCTCTACAGCGTTACTTCTTTCTAAGGAAGAAAACGAAGACGGCGAAGTTGTTTATACCGAACTTCAAGACGGAACTATGGTTACTATGTGCGGTATACTTACCGGTGTTAAGAAGGTTTCAACTAAATCCGGTCAATTTATGAGCGTGTTAACCGTTGAAGATTTGTACGGTCCTATCGAGTGCGTAATGTTCCCGAAAATTCACGAGAAATACCGCAATAAGATAGAACAAGACAATATCGTTGAGTTAAAGGGTAAAATTCAAATTAAAGACGGCAGAGAGCCGAGTATCATGGTAGAGCATATCGAACCTATACTTGAAAGCGCTCAGCAAGAACAAAAAGTTCAAGCGGTAGTTGAAGACGTTTTGAAAGAGTGTTTGGGTCTTAAAGTGGACGACGGCGTTGACGTTAACGACATTATCGATGACTTAGAAGAAATTTTATCCGCATACCCCGGCGATATTGAAGTTTTCGTAAAGAGTAACGGCAAGGCGTTTAAGTGCGATATGAAA
>JAGCLN010000268.1 GCA_017646945.1 Clostridia bacterium
GAGGTATTCGCTTGTGATAGGACGGTATTCAGGACCGATTTGCTTTCCTGAAATTTCGTCCACACCGCCGTTAATAGCGTAAAGTAAGCACTTAGCAAGGTTTGCACGAGCGCCGAAGAATTGCATATCCTTACCGGTCTTCATACAAGATACGCAACAAGCGATACTGTAATCATCACCCATTTCAGGACGCATTAAATCGTCAGATTCGTATTGAATTGACGAAGTCTTAATAGAAATCTTCGCGCAGAAGTTTTTAAAGTTCTTGGGAAGGTACTTAGACCAAAGAACCGTAAGGTTGGGTTCTGGTGCAGGACCTAAGTTTACAAGAGTGTGAAGAACACGGAAAGAGTTTTTGGTAACTAAAGTTCTACCGTCAACGCCCATACCACCGATAACTTCAGTAACCCAAGTAGGATCGCCTGAGAAAAGTTCGTTGTAAGATTGAATTCTCATAAATCTTACCATACGAAGTTTCATAACGAAGTGGTCCATAAGTTCTTGCGCTTCAGTTTCAGTAAGAATACCCTTCTTGATATCTCTTTCAATATAAACGTCAAGGAAAGTAGAAGTTCTACCGATACTCATTGCAGCGCCGTTTTGGTCTTTTACTGCGCCAAGGTAACCAAAGTAAAGGGCTTGGATTGCTTCTTGAGCGGTTGTAGCAGGTTCGCTAATATCAAAACCGTAAGACTTAGCCATTTCTTTAAGACCTTTGAGCGCCTTGATTTGTTCAGAAATTTCTTCTCTATCTCTAATCTTATCAGGCATCATTTCGCCACAGATAATAGCCTTATCTTCTTCTTTCTTTTGAATAAGGTAATCAATACCGTAAAGGGCAACTCTACGATAGTCACCGATAATTCTACCACGACCATAGGTATCGGGAAGACCTGTTAAAATGTGAGAAGAACGAGCCGCTCTCATTTCCGGTGTGTATGCATCGAAAACGCCGTCGTTGTTAGTTTTTCTATACTTAGTGAAAATTTCCTTAACGTCAGCATCGATTTCGTAACCGTACATAGAAAGCGCTTCCGCTGCCATCTTGATACCGCCGAAAGGTTGAAGTGAACGCTTAAGGGGTGCATCAGTTTGGAAACCTACGATTTTTTCAAGATTTTTGTCAATATAACCAGGTGCATGGCTAGTTAAAGTAGAAACTACTTTAGTATCAGCGTCTAATACGCCACCGTTTTCTCTTTCTTTCTTAGAAAGATCCATAACCATTTCCCAAAGTTTCTTCGTTGCGTCAGTTGCAGGCGCAAGGAAAGAGTCGTCACCTTCGTACGGGGTGTAGTTCTTTTGAATAAAGTCACGCACGTTAATCTCGTCGTTACTCCACTTGCCGGGAATAAATCCTTCCCAACCTTTGAATTGTTTCATATTTGTACTCCTTAAAAAGTTTTTTATAATCGTGGCGAATACGCCTTGTTACTTATTTTTCGCTAAGTGTTCTTCAACCATAGCGTCTATCCAAAGTTCAAAAATCTCTTGAGGCTGAAAGCCTACTGCCCTTGCAAATTCCACACCGTTATCTAATAGCAATACGGTAGGAACGCGCTCGATAGCATATTCGGTGAGAAAACCTTTGGTATTTTCGTCCGCTTCAATATGCAAAAGGCTCAAATGTTCTCTTGCAGATACCACTTCGTAAAGCATAGGCATAAGCGTTAAACAGTTAGCGCAAGACTCACCGCTTACTTCAATCACCTGCAAGCCCTTGATTTTTTCTTTATAATTCGAGTCGTTTATCACTTTATAACTCCTAAAATCTGTTTTGCCTTTAAAACCGCGTCTTTACTCGGTGGGTTAACGCCTTTGAGCGGATACTCGATACCGAGTTTTTCATACTTAACTTCGCCCATGGTGTGATATGGCAAAACTTCTACCTTTTCAACGTTTATCGTTTTGATAAAGTTTGAAAGTTTAATTAAACTTTCTTCATCATCGGTAAGCCCGGGAACTAAAACGTAGCGAATCCAAATTCGCTTTCCCCTATCGGAAAGCCACTTGGCGTACGCGAGCGTGTGCTCATTAGGAACGCCGGTTAAATCTTTATGCTTATCGCTATCGATATGCTTGATATCTAAAAGATATAAGTCTACGAACTTGTCTAATTCTTCGTGCTTTTTTACTGAAATCTCATCGCTTGGGTTAAAAGTATAGCCCGACGTATCGACTGCGGTGTTTATACCGTAACTTTTAACCGATTTTAAAAGTTCAGTAACAAAATCAATTTGCAAAAGCGGTTCGCCACCCGAAACGGTTAATCCGCCCTTTTCACCGTAATAACTTCTGTACTTGATTATCTCTTGAGTTAAATCCCAAACGGTACGCTCTTCCCCGTCACTAAGCAACCAACTATCAGGGTTGTGGCAGTATTTACAACGAAGGGGACAACCTTGCATAAAAGTTACGAATCTTATACCAGGACCGTCTACCGTTCCGCCTGAAAATACCGAGTGAATCTTACCAACCATAATTTACCGTGAAAATCTTAATTTATTTGCCACAAAAAATTATAACATATCATTTAACATTTGTAAATATATATTTAAAATATTTAAGCAACTTTTTTGCCTGAATTTTGCGATAATCTCAAGCGTTCTTTTTCCGCACAAAGTACCGCCCATTCTTTACCGATTACGTTAAATATCGCCGTTACGAGTAATGAAGATAAATTGTTTGCCATAAATTTAGACAATATCTTTTTGCTCGCACCAACAGGACTTATAAAACTTGAAAGGAAGAAGCATAGCGCCATAATTTTACTAATGATAATAACGCTCGTTTTACCTTTAAATTTACCGATAGTTCTCGTAAAATCAATAAGGTGAATAACCGAAGAGATTTTAATTGTTTTAAGCCAAATCACACCCGAAGAATCAAAGATATGATTTAAGCGGGAACATAACTTTTTAAGCATTTCGATTATCTCGTTTTTAGAGTAATTAAGATAACCGCCTGCACCTTCAAAGTCAGCGGAAATACTCTTTATTAAAGATAAAGTTATAACCTTAATATCGTCTTCTTTTTCGAGCGGTGCGCCGTTGGAATCTAAATTGATTTTAGCGCTCTTTTTCTTGCGTTTACGCTTTGATTTTTCTGAGTAAATAACGTATCTTTCAAGATGAGCGTCAACTATTTTATTTATACTTGTAATTTTCGCATTATCTACGCAATTTTCGAAATTTTCATCGCTCGCTTTTATGATTTTTTTAACCATATTTATAGCGTATAACTTAACCGAAAAGGATAAGCCGAACACTACCGAAGAAATGATAAAAAATATGAACACTACGTCCGCTAACACCGAGAGAAACTGCATCATTTCAATTCCCCCCACTTAGGCATTTCGCCGTTCTTTTCAAACGTTTCAAACGCCTTTACGCCTATAAATTTAACCACGTCTGTCATCGCGCTTTCTATCTTACCACGGAAGATAAACGTGCTTGCTTTCATTACCGATAAACCTATCTTTTTGAGAAGGCTTGGCTTTGAAGATTTTTCAGGTTCAACTTCTACTGCTTCATCGTTTTCAATCGCTTTTTCAAGAAGATTTTCAACGATTTTAAGAGGCTTATCTTCGGCGCGAATAAGTTTGAAAATAGGAGAAATTTTGCTATCAATAAGGTCAAGTGCGCCGGTCATTATAGAAGTTGCGTCATACACGGTAAAGCCTAAGTAATAATACTTTTCATCGTGATTGCCGTACACGGTCGCAACGTCTTTAATAACGGATAAAGCATCTCGTTTTACGTTTTCTATATTTGCCGAAAATTTAAGCCTACGGTCGTAATGAAACTTGTATTTACGCTTTTCAAAATAAATACTCGCGTTATCGTCACAAGAAATTCCAAGTTTTAACATACGCCTTGCTCTCTTTTTTATCTTTGAAAGAGTTATTGCATAAGCGATAAAGTAAATAACGAAAAAGAGTATTATACCAAGAACAAAGCAAATAACCAAAATTACGAGTTTTTTGTTCGTTTCATAAAAGGAACTCGTTATTACTGAAATAACGTAGGATACAACGAGTACCAAAACCATAAGTATCGGTTTTAAAATCGGAGCATTCTTTTTACTTTCTATTGCCATAAATGTTAAATTTTAAGTTTGAAAACTAATTTTTTAACGTTGCTTTCTTCACCTGCAATAATATTGCCAACGTGAAGGTCGTTAGGAAATACTAACGCAAAGTTAGTTCCGTCAAGCACGATTGAGTTATAGTATTGAGCAGTATAAAACTCAACGTCTTTCTTAGTATCGTATGGCGTTGCAGGTTCGCCAAGGTCAATCGCTTGGAAAACGAACGTTTCCGTTCCCCTAACCACGATTTGAAGGTCAAGATATTCTCTGTGCGCTTCAAGTAAAACTTCTTCGGGTTCTTCGTGGGTTACATATTCCATAACCTTACAAGTACACTCGTCACCCAAATCGTACTTGCCGTTTTCTAACGCCAAAACGTCATGACTATTTAAAAACTCAATCGCTTTTGAAATACCGGGAACGTAATCGTATCTACATAAAAATTTAATACCGTCTGAAATCATTGTTTTTCTACCGCCTTTATAAGATATTTTGCATACTCTTTAGCAACGGAAACGTTTGCAACCTTATCCATCGCCGAGAAAAATGCGTTTGAATTAACTTCGCATACGATAGGCTCGTTAGCCTTGCCGTATAACAAATCAATGCCCATATAGTCAAGATTTAATAAATTTGCAACCTTTTCAGCAACCTCAATAAACTCTTTGGGTGGGTCTATCTTTCTAGCGTTACCGCCAAGCGCCGAATTCGACCTAAAATCACTACCCGAATATCTTTCGATTGCCGAATAGTATTTTTTGCCGATGCAAATTATCCTAACGTCACGCCCGAAACTTGAAGATATAAATTCTTGATAAATCTTAGGTTCAAAGGGGTTTTGATTGATAAAATCAATCAATTCTTCCTTAGTGTTTATCAAAAACACGCCCTTGCCAAGAGATGAGAAACTCTTTTTTGCAACGAGTGGAAGGGATAAAATATCAATAATTTCACTCGCGCTATCTTCCGTTAACTTTGCACCCTTAGTATAACAAAGTGGCGCTGATACGGTTTTGGGAAC
>JAGCLN010000269.1 GCA_017646945.1 Clostridia bacterium
ATAGGCGGAACTAAGTCTTTAATGCGTTCTGCATCGGTTTTCGGTGAAGAAGAAACTTCTAAGTTTGACGACTGGTTGTCGAAAAAACTTCATATAAATGCGATGGACTTAGCAACTTTTATAGGGGTGGCGTTAGGTCTTTTCTTGTCGTTGTTTTTATTCTTTTTCGTTCCGCAATTCGTTGCCGATTTGTTTTCGAGTATAAATAATAACGTGTTTTTATATTGTATTATAGAAGGCGCTATTAGAATAGTTATATTCGTATCCTATATATTATTGACTTCGCTTTTGAAAGATATAAGGCGTACTTATATGTATCACGGCGCTGAGCATAAAACTATTTCTTGCTTTGAAAGCGGTAAAGAGTTAACCGTTGAAAACGTTAGAACTTGCACGAGAGTTCACGATAGATGCGGAACCACCTTTATGTTTTTAGTAATGGTAATAAGTATTTTAATGTTTGCGCTCGTGAACGCAGTTTTAGTCCATTACGGAATAGAGTTTGACGGCGCAATAGGTAAAATTTTCCGTTTCGGCGTTAAAATTTTAACCCTTCCCGTAATTTCAGGCGTATCGTACGAAGTTTTAAAACTCTTATCAAAATCACAAAGCAAGGCTTTGATTGTCTTTAAAGCCCCCGGTTTACTCTTGCAAAGAATAACCACTCGCGAGCCGAGTGACGATATGATTGAAGTTGCAATAACTTCGTTTAACGAGGTTTTACTCTTAGATGCTAATCCCGATATGCCCACTAAAAAGTTTAACGTTTTTGGAACGGTAAGTTCACTACTTGCTAAAGTTGAAAAAACCTTGCAAAAAGGTGGCGTTTTAGATACTGCCGATGCGGAATGGGTTGTTTCAAGGGTAACGGGTGTTTCTCGTAGCGCGCTTAAAAATTCTAAGGCGAGCGTAACCAAAGAGCAAAACGATAAGGCGTTGAGTTATGCAACGATAAGGGCGAATAAAATACCCCTTGCGTACGTTTTTGGCGATGCCGATTTTTATGGTTTTACCTTTAAGGTAAATAAATCCGTTTTAATACCGCGCCCCGAGACTGAAGAACTTTGTATGCACGCGTTAAAAGAGATAAGCGATAATTCTTCCGTTTTAGATATGTGCACGGGTTCGGGCGCAATTTCTTGCGTAATAAACTTAAAGTCTAAAGCGAAGGTAACTGCGGTTGATATTTCTCTTGACGCTTTGTCTGTTGCTAAACAAAACGCTGAAAGTTTAGGCGCGAGCGTTGAGTTTATAAATTGCGATTTATTCGATGGCGTTAGCGGTAAGTTTGATTTTATTCTTTCTAATCCGCCGTATATTACAAAATCCGATATGGCGGTTTTAGACGATGAAGTTAAATGCGAACCTTCATTAGCGCTTGACGGCGGTGAAGATGGGCTTGATTTTTATAGGCGTATTGCAAACGATGGGTATAAATACCTAAACGCTAACGGAATAATCTATTTGGAATGCGGAATAAATCAAGCAAGAGATATAAAGGCCTTGTTTGAAAACGAAAATTATAGTGACGTTCAAATTATAACCGATATAAACGGTATAGAAAGAATTATAAGGGTGGTTTCAAAATGACTTCAAAGTTGCAATCAGTTCTTGATAGATACGAAAAACTTAATGAACTCATAGCGGACCCGTCCGTTATAGCGGATATTCAAAATTATAAAAAGTACACGAAAGAACTTTCAAATATTACCGAAACGGTTGAAAAGATAAAGGAACTTTTAAAAATAGAAAAGGAACGCGAAGAAGCAGAAGAGTTTATTTCTATGGAAAAAGACCCCGAAATGAAAGAACTTTTATATCAAGAGATAAAAGAACTTATCAAAAGGCAAGCGGAAGTTAATAACGAGCTTAAACATTTGCTTATTCCAAAAGATGAAAACGACGATAAGTCGTGTATCGTTGAAATAAGAGCGGGCGCGGGTGGTGAAGAAGCGGCGCTTTTCGCGTATGAATTATATAGAATGTACGTTAACTTTTCGGATAAGCATAGATATAAGTCTGAAGAGATTGACGGGAACTTTACCGAACTTGGCGGTGTTAAAGAAGTGACCTTCTCAGTTAACGGCAACGGCGATTATGGAAAACTTAAGTTTGAATGTGGCGTTCATAGAGTTCAAAGAGTTCCCGAAACGGAATCGCAAGGTAGAATTCAAACTTCAACCGCAACGGTAGCGGTTTTGCCCGAAGTTGAAGACGTTGAAGTTAAGATTGAAGAAAAAGATTTAAAGATTGATACTTACCGCGCTTCAGGTGCGGGCGGTCAGCACGTTAATAAAACGGAAAGCTGTATCCGTATGACGCATTTACCTACTGGTATCGTAGTAACTTGCCAAGACGAACGCTCGCAAATTAAAAATAGAGAAAAAGCGTTAAAAGTAATGAAATCACGCCTTTACGACTATTATAATTCACAATATCGTGAAGAATATGATGAAAACAGAAAGAGCCAAATAGGCACGGGCGACCGTTCTGAAAGAATTAGAACTTACAACTTTCCACAAGGAAGAATTACCGACCATAGAATAGGTTTTACCCTTTATAGTTTGGAAGATTTTTTATCGGGAAATATCGACGAAATGATTGAAGCGCTACAAATTGCCGATAGAGAAGCCAAGCTTGCTAACGTTGAAGATTAGTTCTGCACACAAAAACAACTGTTTGTACGACGCGTACGGTCAAAATAATTTTTTTGAAAAAATATTTGCCAAAAAACCTTCCTTGTTATATACTATGACAAAATTAATTTACACGCAAAAAAGGAATGCAAAATGAAGATTTCAAAAAAGGCGCAATCTGTGCCGGCGTCAATGACGCTTGAGATTAGCGCAAAGGTTAAACAGTTAAAAAGTGAAGGTAAATCAATTATAGGTTTTACTGCCGGCGAACCTAACTTTAATACGCCCGATTATATAATTGAAAGCGCAAAGCAAGCGCTTGATAACGGCATGACAAAGTACACGCCTGTTGCAGGAATTCCCGAACTTAAAAAGGCGATAGTAGAGAAGTTTAAAAGGGATAACGGCCTTGAATATGAAGAATCGCAAATTATCGTATCGGACGGCGCAAAGTCCTCTCTTTTCCACGCAATTTATTGCTTGGTTGACGAAGGCGACGAAGTTATTATTCCCGCGCCCTTTTGGTTTACTTACGAAGAACAAGTTAAAATCTGCGGTGGTAAGCCTGTAATCGTTCAAACTAAGGCGGAAAACGGCTATAAAATTACGCCGAGTGAACTTGAAAACGCAATCACGGATAAAACCGTTACCATTTTAATTAATTCGCCGTCTAACCCGACCGGCGCTCTCTATTCAAAGGAAGAACTTCTCGCTCTTTCCAAAGTTGTTGAAAAGCATAATTTAACCGTTATTTCAGACGAGATTTACGAAAAACTCGTTTACGATGGAGTGGAGCACGTTTCTATCGCATCGCTTTCGCCGTATATGAAGGAAAACACTATCGTTGTAAACGGCGTTTCAAAAACCTACGCGATGACGGGTTGGAGAGTTGGTTATCTTGCAGCGCCTAAGGCGTTAGCGGGCGCTATAAGTAGAGTTCAAGGTCATACGACGAGCAACGCTTGTTCCTTCGCGCAATACGCGTCGGTTACAGCGTTACAGGGCGGAGAAGATGTTATTGAAAATATGCGCCAAGATTTTGACGAAAGAAGAAAGTATATGTGTTCTTTACTCGATGAAATGGGCGTTAAATATATTAAACCGCAAGGCGCGTTCTATCTTTTTATTGATATTTCTCAGTTTATCGGTAAGGCGTTTGAGGGTAAGGTGATTGACGGAAGTATGGCGTTTGCATCTATCCTTACTGAAAACGGCGTAGCGTTAATCCCAGGCCTTCCTTTCCACGCGGATAATTTCGTAAGGGTTTCTTACGCAGTTTCTATTGATGATATAAAGGAAGGATTTAAAAGAATTAAAGCGTTTATTGATAAACTTAACTAAGGTTAAAATTCACCACGAAAATGAGCGTGGTGAATTTTTTTATAAAATTTTAAAGTTTGCTATTGAAAAAAGTTTAATTATCATATATAATAAAAGTACAAATAAATCGGAGGATTTTTATATGATTAAAATTGTATACGGACCTAAAGGCTTTGGCAAAACTAAGATTATGCTTGATGAAGTTAATAAAGCAGGTAGCACCGCAAAGGGTAACGTTGTATTTATAACTGATAAGCGTTTTAATACTGTAAACGTTAACTTTAACGTTAGATGCGTTTATACTGATGATCATGAAATTAGCGGAGCAGTTGCATTTAACGGTTTTATTAACGGTTTACTTGCAGGTAATAGCGATATTGAATACGTTTTCGTTGACGGTTTAAAGAGAATTATCGGTAACGATATGGAAGGTGGAGATAAGTTGTTTGCATCAATTAAGCAACTTCAAGAAGAATATCCTGACCTTAAATTCGTTGTTTCTATAAGCGCAGCGCGTGAAGATCTTCCTAACTACGTTGCAGATTTAATTGACTGAGATGGGTATAAAGGATAACACAACTTTAAACGCAAAAATCGGCGGGTATAAATTACCTGCCGATTTTAAATGTTTAAATACAAATTTTTTAGGTAGTTTAGAAGATTTAAGTTTTGCAGAAAGGCTAGCAAGTATCTATAAGTTTGTTCTTGGTAAAAATTTACCTAACGGGCTTGTAGAACGCTTTGACAGCGACGAGTTTTTAGCAAACGTTTTAAGCGTTGACGATAAAATTTCCGTTTTAGAACTTTTCGGTGGTGAAACTTGCTCGTATAACGACTTTATTTTCGATAAATCTTCATTTGAAATGGAAATTTGTTCGCTTGCGTTTGTAATCGTTTCCGACTACGTTGACTTGGCGGAAGGCGGGGTGATAAACTTGGGTGAAAAAATCAACGTTGGCGCGCAGGTTTGCGATGGTAAATTACTTCTTGCCATGCATTTTTGCACGCTCATAAAATTACCGATAAACACGCTGATTTTTGGAACGGATAAGCCAGTTGACGAAACGTTTAAAAATATGTTTTTCGCAACTCCGAAAAGCGGTGAAGTTGATGAAATTACAAACGCGTTTTTTGAAGAAACGGAATATCTTTTCGACCCCGTTTCCGCAGGTGGTTTAGTGGCGTACGATATCTTTTACGACGATTATGAAGACGACCTTGAAACACTTATAATTTCTTTATATTCACCCTATCTATTTTCAAGGGCGTTATTAAAAACTCTCACGGGAATAAACGAACTTTCAGTTGATAAGGCGATTAAGAAATTGAGTGAATTTACAGCGTTAGAAGTGCCGAATTGCATTGAAAGTGGCTTCTTAGCGCCCTTTTATAAAAATTTAAGTGAAATTTCTGTAAAAGATGCGTTAGAAATTATAAAAGGTTAATGATAAGGTTTGATTTTTACCAAAGTATGTGATATACTTTGTGTATCAATTTTAGCGGTGATATTATGTCAGATAAAAAAACGTTATTTAGCGCCGTTCAACCGAGCGGTATTCCAACAATCGGTAACTACGTTGGCGCAATCAGTAATTTTGTTAAACTTCAAGATGAATACAACTGTATTTATTCTATTGCGGATTTGCATTGTTTGACCGTTCGTCAAGACCCTGCAAGTTTGAGAAAGGCAACGCAAGAACTTCTTGCTCTTTATATTGCTTGTGGTGTTGACCCTGAAAAGAGCATTATGTTCGTTCAATCGCACGTTCCTGCTCACGCTGAACTCACTTGGGTGCTTAACACTATGACTTACCCTGGTGAACTCAACCGTATGACGCAATATAAGGATAAATCGCGTTCTCACGCCGATAACGTAAATATCGGTCTTATGGACTATCCCGTTCTTATGGCGTCTGATATTTTACTATACAACACGGCGGTAGTTCCCATCGGCGCCGACCAAAAGCAACACATTGAACTTACTCGCGACTTGGCTATTAGATTTAACAGTCGTTACAGCGATACTTTCGTCGTGCCTGAACCGATTATTCCTAAGTACGGCGCAAGAATTATGTCGCTTGCCGACCCAACTAAGAAGATGAGTAAGAGCGATGAAAACGTAAATGCGTTCGTATCAATGTACGATGATACTGATACCATTATTCGCAAGTTCAAAAGGGCGGTAACCGATAGCGATACTAAAATTTACTTCGACCCTGAAAATAAGGCTGGTATTTCAAACTTATTAACGATTTACTCTGTATTTAGCGGTGTTTCTATTGAAGATGCCGTTAAGGAGTTTGACGGAAAGGGTTACGGTGATTTTAAGATTAAGGTTGGCGAAGCGGTTGCAGAAGGTTTAAAACCGATTAGCGATAAACGACTTGCGCTTTTAAAAGACAAGGCTTATCTTGACGGTATTATGGTTAAGGGTGCCGAAAGCGCGTTCCGTATTGCAAGAAAAACCCTTTCAAAAGTTTATAGAAAAGTTGGGCTTTATAGTCCCGAAAGGTAAAAATGTTTGGATATTTAAAACCGGACAACCCGTATTTGTATTTAAAGGACGAAACGCTTTACAAAGCGCTTTATTGCGGTATATGTAAAAGCATAGGCAAAGTTTGTGGGCAAATTCCAAGAATGACGCTTAATTTCGATATGGCTTTTATGTCTGCAATATCCCACAATATTTTAGGGGTTGACGTAAAAATTAACAAAGAAAGGTGCATAGCCCACCATATTAAAAAACGCCCCGTTGCCGAACCTGACGATATTTCGCTTAAACTTGGCGCGGTGAACGTATTACTTGCTTATTACAAGGTTAAAGACGATATCGTTGACGAACGAAAGGGCGGTCTTAAAAGTTCCGTATTAAAACGCGGTTACAAAAAG
>JAGCLN010000270.1 GCA_017646945.1 Clostridia bacterium
CAAAACACTAAGCAGTAACGCAGATAGACGAAGCAAATAACGAATTAAAATAAGACGTTAGAAACAAGCTAGACAAGGCTCGTAAAACTTGGGAGGGTGCAATAGACCTTTTTGGTCATTGCAGTCGCACGAGTTAACGAAGCTTATAATAGAACTCGTTTAAGACGTTAGAAACAAGTTAGGCGAGGCTCGACGGCAAGTTATCGGGTGCAACTAACCTTGTTGGTTGTTGCAGTCGTAACTTGACGGCAGTAACGACGCATAACGCCGTTTATAACGGATTAAGCGTTGAGTTTAGCCAACAACTCGTCTACATCTATTCCGTGCACCTCTGCCGCTTCAGCGATTGTTTCACCGTGAGCGATGGCGCAACCTAAACAATGCATGCCGTAGCTGAGTAAAATTTCGGGAGCGTTGGGATTAAGTTCAACGGCTTCCATAATTAAAGTATCTTTGGTTATTTTCTTTTCCATAATTATTACTCCTTTATTATTATGTAACTTATCATAATTTGTTACCGCAAGACGGGCAGAATTTTGCGCCGGCGGTAAGTTCGTTGCCACATTCGGGGCAGAAAGATTTTTCATTTTGCTTTGCGCCACATTCGGGGCAGAACTTTGCGGTTTTTGAAATTGATTTTCCGCAAGAAGAACAAGATTTTTGTTCAGCCTTGTCAGCGGGGGCTTGGGAAGAAGGCTTGAACGCTTCTGCAAACACTTGACCCATACCAAGACCTGCGCCGATTGATACGCCTGCGCCCGCTAACGCGTTGCCTTCGTTCTTCGCCGCGTCTTTCATCGCTTCGGCTGCGGCTACTTTCATCAAAACGTCCGTCTTGTCGCCAAGAATGCCGAGTTTAGACCTTTCGTCAAGCGCCTTTTCAACTTCGCTTGGAACGGACATGTTTTCTATAAATAAGTTGGTGAGTTTTAAGCCGATTTCGTTAAACTTTGATTGAATGCTTCTTTTAACGATTTCATTAAATTCAAAGGTATTACCAGCCAAGTCAAGCGCGGAAACCTTGCTTTCGCCGAGCGAATCAGTAAGCGCGGAAACGAGCATCGTTTTAAGATATGAAACGATATCTTGAGTATGGAAGGAAGAATCCGTGCCGAAAAGTTCTTTCATAAACACGGTAGGCTCGTCTACCTTGAAAGCGAACGCGCCAAAACCCCTAACTCTAATAACGCCAAACTCAGGGTCACGCATCATAATGGGGTTTTGAGTTCCCCACTTAACGTCAGTAAACTGCTTTGTGTTTACAAAGTATACGTCTAAAGTGATAGGCGTTTCAAACGCATATTTCCAAGCGACAAGTTTGGTAAGAACGGGGAAAATTTCAGTTTTAAGGTCGTAAAGCCCCGGACCAAAAACGTCTGCCACCTGGCCTTTGTATACGAAAATCGCGCATTGTGATTCACGCACGGTAAGAGTAGATTTATTGTTAACTTCTCTACCCGATTTTTTGAAGGGGTATTTATAAACTAAGGTATTGTTAGAACTATCAGTCCATTCAATATTAAGCCTAAATAAAGCCATAATCTTCTCCTTTTTAGTTATTTATAACTAATTATAAGATATTATAACACACATTTGCCTTGTTTACAACAAGTTTTTCCGCATTTTTAAAATTCTATCACATTTATATGCTATTTTGCCTTTTCAAACTAAAACCCTTGCGGAAAGCAAGGGTTTTGCGTTTGTATTTAGTTAGTTTATCTTAGCCCCAGTTATCAAGTCTAATATCGCCTAATACGTCTAATTCACTTGAAATACCAAGGTAAACAATCTTGCCGTTTCTTGCAGATACGATACCAC
>JAGCLN010000271.1 GCA_017646945.1 Clostridia bacterium
GTTAACGGGTTGGGTTACCAAAGGATACTTGTCTTTAAACTCTTGAGCGCGGTTTTCCGATATATCTTTAAGCCCCAAAGCGATTGCCTCGTTTATAACGTCAACGGGAACGAACTTAGTTGCGCCAACGAGCGTTACTTTTTCGCCAAGTGGGTTGCCGTTTTCAACGGCTTTAAAAACTTCTAACAAATTTTCTTTAAGCATAGATATTTTAAAGGAGTTTTAGAAAACTAAAACTCCACTCCTTTTAAGTTACTGCGAATCTTCTCCGATAAGCGAAACCGAAGCGAAAAATCAAATTAAAGCTCGGTCAAAGCAACCTTATGGCACACGACTATACCGTTTAGTGCTGCTATATTCCTATCCTGACACGGTTCGCGGGTTGCCGTTGCATAAGACCTTAACGTCAACGCTCGCTTTTGAAACCAGCCTTCCATAACTTCAGCCTCGGAAGACGTTCAACCTTGCTATAGCGGATTGCAAGTTACAGGGCACCGCTAACTCCCCGTCTATCGCAGTAGTATTATTTTATAATAAAACTTGCAAATAATCAAGCATTTGGCGATAAAATTACCACTTTTTGCTTTACTTAATTTATTAAATTTGTTATTATATACTAAAATATTATCGAATTATAATGAAATACTATGCGTAATGCGAAGGAGCAACTATGTATAAGAAGGTAGAAACAAACCTTAACTTTTTAGAAAGAGAGAAAGAAATTATCAATTTCTGGGAAGAAAACGAAGTATTTAAAAAGAGTATCGAAGTAAACGAAGGTAAAGAAGAATTCTGTTTTTACGACGGTCCGCCAACGGCTAACGGTAAACCGCATATCGGCCACGTATTAACGAGAGTTATGAAGGATATTATTCCTCGTTACCAAACTATGAAAGGCAAGCACGTTTTAAGAAAAGCGGGCTGGGATACTCACGGTCTTCCCGTTGAACTTGAAGTTGAAAAGAAACTTAACTTGGACGGCAAGCAAGACATTGAAAAGTACGGTATCGAACCTTTCATTAAAGAGTGTAAAAATTCGGTATTCAAATACACTAGCGAGTGGAAAGAAATGAGTGACCGTTTAGGTTATTGGTGCGATATGGATAACCCCTACGTTACCTATCACGACGATTACATTGAGTCGGAATGGTGGGCGCTCAAAAAGATTTGGGAAAAGGGTTTACTCTACAAGGGTTACAAAATCGTTCCTTACTGCCCCCGTTGCGGAACGGCGCTTTCTTCTCACGAAGTAGCGCAAGGATATAAAGACGTTACTGAAAAATCGGTATTTGTTAAGTTCAAAGTTGAAGGTAAAGAAAACGAATATTTCCTTGCGTGGACGACTACGCCTTGGACTCTTCCTTCAAACGTTGCGCTTTGCTTTAACGCTAACGAAAACTACGTTAAGATTAAAGCGGAAGACGGCGCAATTTATATCTTGGCTGAAAAACTTGCAGGCAAACTCTTTGAAAATTACGAAGTGTTATCTACCGAAAAGGGTAGTTATTACGAATTTGCAAAGTACGAGCCGTTATACAACTTCGCTACGCTTGAAAAGAATAAACAGGCATACGTTTGCGTAACTAACGATTACGTTACTATGGACGATGGTACTGGTATCGTTCACAACGCGCCCGCGTTCGGTGAAGATGACTCTCGCGTTTGCCAAAAGTACGACGTATCTTTCGTTAATTTAGTAGATACTCGCGGTAAAATGACCGAAGACTGTGGCTTTATTGCCGGCGTTTTCGTAAAA
>JAGCLN010000272.1 GCA_017646945.1 Clostridia bacterium
CCCCACTTTAATCGCTTACGGTGAAGATAATCGTGACTGGGGTGGTGCGTTCGGCGTTTATAAGAAGATGACCGAAGCCGTTCCTTATCACAGATTCTTCAACTCGCCCATTTCCGAATCTGCTATCGTTGGTTCAGCGGTTGGTTACGCAATGTGCGGTGGTAGAGCAATCGTAGAACTTATGTACGCTGACTTTATCGGTTGTGCCGGCGATGAAATTTTCAACCAAATGGCTAAATGGCAAGCGATGAGTGCAGGTATCTTAAAAATGCCCATTATCTTAAGAGTTTCAGTTGGTTCTAAGTACGGTGCTCAACACTCTCAAGACTGGACTGCGCTTTGCGCTCATATCCCCGGTCTTAAAGTTGTGTTCCCGTCAACCCCGTCTGATGCTAAGGGTTTAATGACTTCTGCGTTAGAAGGTACTGACCCCGTTGTATTCTTTGAATCACAAAGAATTTACGGTATCGGCGAAGACTTCTTACCTGGTGGCGTACCCGAAGGTCACTATGAAATTCCGTTTGGCGAACCCGATATCAAGAAAGCAGGTAAAGACGTTACTATCGTAACTATCGGCGCGGTATTATATAGAGCGCTTGAAGCGGCTAAAATCTTAGAAGAAAAATACGGTGTTTCCGCTGAAATTATCGATACTCGTTCAATCGTTCCCTTCAATTACGAAAAGGTTATCGAATCAGTTAAGAAGACTGGTAAGGTTATCTTCGT
This sequence comes from Clostridia bacterium, assembly GCA_017646945.1. Lineage (GTDB taxonomy): Bacteria > Bacillota > Clostridia > Christensenellales > Borkfalkiaceae > HGM11412. The sequence goes on from JAGCLN010000272.1 coordinate 727, forward strand.
TGGCGATGCTTGTGAAAGGGGTTCAGTAATGAGAGATATGGCTTCTAACATTACCGAAATGTGCTTTGACTATCTTGATGGTCCCGCAGTCGTTGTTGGTTCAAGAAACTGGATTACTCCTGCGTTCGAACTTGAAAAGAGTTTCTTCCCGCAACCCAGCTGGATTATCGATGCTCTTCACGAAAAGATTATGCCACTTCCCGGTCACGTTCCCACTACTAACTTTACCGATATTGAAAAGGTTAACCGTTCAAAGAAAGGTTTATAATCTAACAAACTTACGTTAAAAGTGAGTGCCTACTTCGGCACTCACTTTATTAAAATTATGAAATTTTCCGTTTTAGATACAACTAATCCGCATTACAATTTAGCGGTTGAAGAATACCTTTTTAACACTTCCGATGAAGAAGTTTTTTTGCTATGGCAAAATTCCAAAACGGTAGTTATAGGCAAAAACCAAAACGCTTTTGCCGAGATTAACAAACCGGTTTTAGATGAAAAGGGCATTTTTTTAGCAAGGCGAATTACAGGTGGTGGAGCGGTGTATCACGACGAAGGCAACGTCAATTATTCCTTCATAACCCCCGTAGCGAAAACGGAAGGGATTGATTTTTCCTATTACGCAACGCCCATCGTTAACGCACTTAAAAGTTTAGGTGTAGCCGTATCGTTATCGGGTAGGAATGACCTTGTTACGGATAGCGGGAAAAAGGTATCTGGCAACGCTCAACATAGAATTCAAAACAGAGTGTTACATCACGGAACGTTACTCTTTTCAAGTGACCTTGAAGTATTGTCAAGCGTGTTAAACGTAGACGAAGAAAAGTTAAAATCAAAAGCGGTAAAATCAACTCGTTCAAGGGTTGAAAATATATCGTCACTCATCGATAAAAAAATGGACGTTGACGAGTTTATCGCCTTTCTATCTTCCTTCATTATAAGCACTTATCACCCCGAAATTATATCCGTTGAAGAAAACCCTGAAATATTAAAAATTTACGAGAGAAATAAGTCAATAGGGTGGTTATACCCCGAAAAGCCTATGCTTTCAAACTACCAAAAAACCATTAAAAAACGCTTTGATTTCGGTACGGTAGAACTTCAACTTTCCTTGAAGAACGACCTTATTGAAAAGGTTAGTATAAGCGGTGATTTCTTTGGTGAAAAAGACGTTTCTTATCTTGAAAATCTACTGTCAGGAACGTCGTTGACAAACCTTAAATCAACGCTCGAAAACGTTTTTGTAGGCGATTGCGTTTCCGGTATGACTAACGATGATTTTGTAAGCCTATTCAACCTTTAAAAACTATTAAAAAACCCGTGTTATTTTTCTAAACCTATTGACACGGGTGTTTTTATTTGTTAAACTTATCATAAGTTTAAATAGGAGACTAAAAATGAGAGAAATTAATGGCGATTTATGCTATCAAACCTTACTAAAAAACAAAAAACACGCTTTGGCGTTTAACCCTGAAAACGACTATAACGCTTGGAAAGAACAAGTTAGAGAAAAGTTCTTTGACCTTGTTGGTATCCCCGCAATTATGAAAAACGCTTGCCCCTTAAACGTTGAAATCGAAGAAGAAGTTGAATGTGATGGTTATAAGCGTATCTGCTTCACCTTTGAAAGTGAAGTTGGAGCGTTTGTTCCTTGTTACTTATTAGTACCTAACGGCGAAGAGAAAAAACGCCCCGTAGCAATCACTTTGCAAGGCCACGCAACTGGTTTTCACAACTCAATTGGTATTCCTAAATACGAAGGTGACGAAGCGTATATCACTCGCGGTGACTTTGCCGTTCAAGCGGTAAAGCAAGGTTTCGTAGCGCTCGCTATCGAGCAACGCGCTATGGGTGAAAGAAAGACCAAGATTCACGATCCGGACGGGTTTAGAATGTGCGCTTTCCTTTCCTTACGGGCGTTTGAACTCGGAAGAACGATTATCGGCGAAAGAATGTGGGACGTATCGAAGGCAATCGACGCGCTTTCCGTATTTGAAAAGTATTGTGACCTTGATAAGATTTTAATTACCGGTAACTCTGGTGGTGGTACTATGAGTTTCTACGCCGCTTGTTTAGACGAAAGAATTAAACTTTCCGTTCCAAGTTGCGCGTTCTGTTCTTATGAAACTTCTATTATGGCTATGTACCATTGCGCTTGTAACTTTATTCCCGATATCTTAAACTACTTTGAAATGGAAGATATGGCTTGTCTTATCGCAAAAAGACCTTTGGCAATCGTAACCGGTGGCAAGGACTACTTGTTCCCGCTTGAAGGCGTTGAAAAGTCTTTTGAAGTAGTTAAGGCAATCTATGAAAAAGAAGGCGTTGCCGACAAGTGTAGATTAGTTAAAACTGATATGGGTCACTGGTGGTGCAAGGATATTATTTGGCAAACCGTTAAAGAAGAAGTTGACAAACTTGGCTGGAAGTTATGAGAGAAATAAACGGTGATTTATGTTATAAAACGCTACTTAAAACGCAAGAGAGAAAACTTACCTTTAATGAAAGCGCTGATTATGATACTTGGCGTAACCAAGTAAAAGATAAGTTCTACGAACTTATCGGTATGAAAAACGTAATTGAAAATGCTTGTTCTTTAAACGTTGAGATTGAAGAAGAAGTTGAGTGTGACGGTTATAAGCGTATCCGCTTCACCTTTGAAAGTGAAGTTGGAGCGTTTGTTCCCTGTTACTTATTAGTACCTAACGGCGAAGAGAAGAAACGCCCCGTAGCAATTACCTTGCAAGGTCACACCACAGGCTTTCACGTTTCGCTCGGCATTGATAAGTTTGAAAGGGATAAAAAATATCAAGACTGAGACTTTGCCGTTCAAGCGGTAAAACAAGGTTTCGTAGCGCTCGCTATCGAGCAACGCGCTATGGGTGAAAGGGCAACTAAAATTCACGACCGTTGCGATTACCGTATGTGCTTGTTCTTAGCCCTTACTGCGTTTGAACTTGGCAGAACGCTTCTTGCCGAAAGAATGTGGGACGTATCTAAGGCAATCGACGCGCTTTCCGTATTTGAAAAGTATTGCGACCTTGATAAAGTTTTCATAACCGGCGAG
>JAGCLN010000273.1 GCA_017646945.1 Clostridia bacterium
GCGATAAGTTCGTTAAGTTTTTCTTTCTTTTTATCAAATTCTGCTTGTTGACGGCGTAAATCTTCCAAAGCCTTTTTATCTTCCGCCGAAAGCGCAACTTGTTCCGCTTTCTTAGTAAGATTATCAATGATTGAAAGGTTGTTTTGAGCCACTTCGTCATTATGAGCGATAGTTTCCCTAAGCGCATTGATTTCAGCGCTTAAACGCTCGATTTCGCCGTTTGCAGACGATATTTCGGAACGAAGGTAAGAAAGCCTTGCTTGAACTTCGGTATTTTCCCTTAAAACGTCGTCACGTTGCTTGCGAAGTTCTTGGAAAAGTTCGCGGTGTTCAGATTGTTCTTTAGACGCGCTTTCCTTTTCACTCTTAATCTTTTCGTTGCCCGCTTCAATATCGGTATACGCGGCGGAAATTTCACCAAGACGTTGGCTAATGAGCGCAATATCGTCTTTATTTTTCTCGATTTCCTTTTGAGTATCTTCTAAAACTCTATCGCTTGCAGAAATTTTTTCACGAAGCGAAAGGGCTTTTTGTTTTGCTTCGGTTAAAGCGAAGTTTTCTTTATTTAAAAGTTCTACTTCTGCGTTAACTTGCTCTAAAAGATTGCTTTTGTTGTTGGTTAAAACAGCAATATCTTTATTATCCTTTTCAATCGCCTGTTGAAGTTCTTCAAGTTGACGGTCAACACCTAACAAGTTGGCGTCGTTTTTACGCTTTGAACCACCCGTCATTGAACCGGTGTTAGCAAGCACGTCACCATCAAGCGTAACGATTTTGAATGCGAAGTTAAACTTCTTAGCAATGCTCGTTGCATCGGCAAGCGTTTCGCAAATCAAGGTATTTCCAAGAAGGTGCGATACTACGTTTTCATAGTAACCGTCATACTTAACGAGTTCAGTTGCAAAACCTAACGCGCCCTTTTCTTTCGCGTCTGCGGTAATCTCAACGCCGTTAAACCTTGGTTTAACGGAAGTGATAGGAAGAATAGTTACCCTACCGCCGTCGGTACGCTTTAAGTAATTGATTATGTATTCCGCATCGTTAGGATTATCGGCAACTACGTTTTGAAGCGCGCCACCTATAGCCGTCTCAATAGCGGTTTCATACTTTTTATCGGTAGAAATTACGTTTGCAACAACGCCTTTTACCTTACTTGCAAGTTGACTATCGGTTTTCGTTGCAGACATAAGGCTTTTAACCGAGTGCGAATAACCTTCAAACGAGTTTTTAAGACCTTGGTAGAGTTTTAAACTCGTTTCTTCACCGGTAAGTTTAGTCCTCAAAGCAAAAATCTTATTGTCAACACTTTCTAAGTATTTGTTCGTAGAAGAAATGCTTTCTTCTCTGTCTTTAATAGACGCCTTAGTAGCTTCAATAAATTCTTCGGTTACTTTAAGGTCCGCCTTATTTTGTTCGTTTTCAACGGATAAAACGGTATATTTATCAACGAGAGTGTTTACCCTTTCAACGATTGCTTTTTGTTGGTTAGAAATAACGGATTGCTCGGAAGATAACGCACCTAAATTCTTGTTGATATCTGCAAGTGATTCAACGCTCTTGATAACTTGGTTTTGAACGGATTCAGCCAAGTCTTCACCCCTGCTAATTTCAGCGGTTAAAGTGGCTATTTTCTTGCTAATATCGGTAGATTTTTTAGTTAAATCGTCAATTTCTTCGTTGCAAGTTACTAAATACGATTTCTTAGCGACCAACAAATCGTCGTTTTCTTGAATTTTATCTCTACCTTCTTCATTTTGCTTAGA
>JAGCLN010000274.1 GCA_017646945.1 Clostridia bacterium
CTAAATCGGTGCCGGGCTTGCAGAAGAATTCAAGTTCCATCTGTTCAAATTCGCAAACTCTAAAAATAAATTGACCGGGGGTAATTTCGTTTCTAAAAGACTTGCCAATTTGACCTATGCCAAAAGGCACTCTCATTCTTGCCGAACGCTGTACGTTAGCAAAGTTTACGAATATGCCTTGCGCCGTGTCGGGGCGGAGATATACCGTATTTACCGTGTCTTCCGTAACGCCTTGAAAGGTTTTAAACATAAGGTTAAACTTTCTAATAGAAGTAAAGTCGCTCTTGCCACAGTTGGGGCAAACAATCTTCTTTTCGGCAATAAAATTTTCCAAGCCTTCGTTGTCAAGGCTTTCAATTTTAATATCTAAATTATGTTTTTTGCAGTAATCTTCGGCAAGGTTGTCGGCTCTGTGTCTGGTTTTGCAATTTTTGCAGTCCATAAGGGGGTCTGAAAAACCGCCAATATGGCCGGAAGCTTTCCAAGTTCTGGGGTTCATAAGTATAGCGCAGTCAACGCCCGTGTTATAGGGGTTTTCTTGCACGAATTTTTTCCACCACGCCTTTTTAACGTTGTTTTTAAGTTCAACGCCTAACGGACCGTAGTCCCAAGTATTAGCAAGACCGCCGTAAATTTCACTACCGGGGAAGATAAAACCTCTGGTTTTGCAAAGTGTTACGAGTTTTTCCATTGTTACCGCTTTTTTATCCACGATTACACCTCTAAGTATATTTTTTTATATATTTTATAAAAAATACGGCGTATTGTCAAGCAAAACACTACTTAAAATAATATATATATTCTTTTAAATTATTGATATTTATAAAATTTTGTGCTACAATGGTAGCGTATACATTATTTTACTTACGGTGCTTTATGGAAAACGTTATTGAAAGCAAAAATTTTATAGAAGAAATTATCAATGAAGAACTTAGTAGCGGTCACGTAAAATCCGTTCACACTCGCTTCCCGCCCGAGCCTAACGGCTACCTTCACATCGGCCACGCAAAGAGCCTTTGCTTGAACTTCGGCACGGCGAAGAAGTATAACGGCGTTTGCAACCTTTTCTTTGACGATACTAACCCGTCCAAAGAAAAAACGGAATACGTTAACGCTATAAAAGAAGATATTAAGTGGCTTGGTTTCGACTGGTTTGAAATGCACTACGCTTCCGACTTTTTTGACGAGATTTACAATTTAGCGGTTAAACTTATAAAAGACGGTAAGGCGTACGTTTGCGACCTTTCTGCTGAAGAGATTAAAAACACTCGCGGTACGCTTACGGAACCGGGCGTTGAAAGTCCTTACAGAAACAGGTCAATCGAAGAAAACTTAAAACTCTTTGAAGATATGAAAAACGGCGTGTTTGCCGATGGCGAAAAGGTTTTAAGAGCAAAGATTGATATGGCTTCGCCGAACATTAACCTTCGCGACCCCGTTATTTATAGAGTTCTTCGTGCAACCCACCACAGAACGGGCGATAAGTGGTGCATTTACCCTATGTACGACTACGCGCATCCGTTATGCGATAGTATGCAAGGCGTTACCCACTCTCTTTGCACTTTAGAGTTTGAAGACCACCGCCCCTTATACAACTGGGTTATTGAAAACACTTGCGTTCCGCATAAACCTAGGCAAATCGAATTTGCAAGGCTTAACATAACCAACACCGTTATGAGCAAACGCTACCTTAAAAAACTCGTTGAAGACGGCGCAGTTGAAGGGTGGGACGACCCGCGTATGCCTACTTTAACAGGTCTTCGCAACCGCGGTGTTCCGGCGGACGCACTTAAGAATTTCTGTGAAGAAATCGGTATTGCTAAGGCAAATAGTGAAATCGAAGTTTCTTACTTTGAACACTTTATTAGAGATTATTTAAACTTTAACGCGGAAAGAGCGATGGCGGTTGAAAATCCGCTCAAAGTTACCATTACTAACTACGAAGGCTCGGAAGAAACTCATTTTGAAGTTAACCCGAACGCCGAAGAAAAGATTACGAGAAACGTTAAGTTTGGAAAGACTTTATATATTGAGCAAGACGATTTCTCGTTAAATCCGCCACCTAAATATTTCAGGCTTAAAAAGGACGGTTACGTTCGCCTTAAAAACGCTTACATTATTAAGTGTGATGACGTTATTACCGATGAAAACGGCAACGCTATTGAACTTTTATGTTCGTATATTCCCGAAAGTCGCTCGGGCGAAGATACGAGCGGTATCAAGTGCAAAGGCACTATTCATTGGGTAAACGAAGAAACCGCGGTTGACGTTGAAATTAGAAATTACGACTACCTTTTGAAAGACGCGGAATTTGCAGGCCAAGACTTTAGCGAAAGAATGAATTACGATAGCGTTCATATATTTAAAGGTAAAGCAGAGCCTTATATTGAAACGGTAAACGAAGGAACGCCTTTCCAACTTCTTAGAAAGGGCTATTATAAAAAGACAGTTAAAAACGGCAAACTCGTTCTTTCACAAATCGTTTCGATGAAAGACAGTTTCAAAAAGGCTTAATCTAAACAACCCAAGGGGATAATATGTATTTATTAGTTGATATTATTGCAATAGTTTTCGTACTTGGCATTTCCATTTACGGACTTATAGCAGGGTTTTCAAGATCAACGATAGGATTTTTGTTGGTTTTGATTTGCGTTGCAGGCGCGGGCGCGTTAGCCTTTTTAACGGCAACTCTTTTCGTTAAAATAGGCTGGGTAACGGAACTTCAAAACGCGCTTATCACTATGCTTGGAAATTCAAAGATTTCAGGCGCGCAAGAAATTATTGAAGAAGCGTGCTACTGGATTGCGTTTGGTATTTTTACCTTAATTTTCTTTACCCTGGAATATATACTACTCAACTTCTTAAGAAGATTACTTGCTAAACTCATTGATAAATTTAACAACCTTTTAGTGTTTGGCTTTATCGATAAAGTTTTAGGTTTTATTATTAACCTTGCCCTTTCCTTAGGCTTAGTTTTAGTTTTATTAGCCGTAACCTACGCCCTTTCGGCAAACGGCAAGTTCTCTTACGGCGATGAAATCGTAAGAGCGAGCGAAGTTTTAAAACTCGTGTACAAAGTAAATCCTTTAAACGAAGTTTTATTACCCCTTTTAAAATTCTAAACAAACAAAAACAACCCGAAGATATCGGGTTGTTTTTTATTGCCAAATTTTACGCGCACGCTTCGTGGTCTTCCTTTTTTAAGAATAATTCAGAACAACTAATATATATAGGTTGCGACTGTTTTTCCACCTTAACTTCAACGAAAAACCAACTGTAAATTTTATCAAATAACTTTCTCATAGCATTACTCCTTTGTTGTTTGTAATGCTATTTTATGCTTATATATATGACAATAGTATGTCACATATCAAAACTTTTTGTCGAATTTATTTAATATTTTTATCAATTGTTACGTAGGGGCAATTCCAGTATTGAAGAACCCCAAGTTCATCAAGCCTATTTACTATATAGCCGTTAACTTCAACGCCGGCATTTTTGAACTTTTCAATGCGTTCGGGGGCGAGAGCGGTATATTTTACTTTGATATTAAAGTGATTGCAAGCAAGGAAGGGAACTAAGGTGTCGTCATAACCATCGTAGAAGATATGGATATTAGCGTCTTTTTTAGCGGTTTTAATAAAGATAGCCTTTTGAAAGTTATCCACAACGAAAGTAACTTCTTTTTCTAAATTTTTAGCAAAGCCTAAACAATGAGTGGGCGAAAGGGCGCAAA
>JAGCLN010000275.1 GCA_017646945.1 Clostridia bacterium
GAGAAACGTTTCTTTGCACCGCTATGCGTCTTCATTTTTGGCATAATTTTGTCCTCCTAAAAAAATTGTGGTTGCCCGAAAAGTTTATGCTTTGGGGGCTAATATCATAAGAATATTTCTTCCTTCCAAAAGTGGCTTCTTTTCAACAATCGCGTCGTTTTCAATCATTGAATAGAACTTATTCATAACTTCAACGCCGAGATTTGAGTGCGCGTTTTGACGACCGCGCATTCTTATTGAAACTTTGATTTTGTTACCGGCAGCAAGGAACTTTTGCGCTTGCTTTGCCTTAACGTTAAGGTCACCTATATCAATAGTCATAGATAACCAAATTTCTTTAAGTTCAACTACTTTTTGATTCTTGCGCGCTTCCTTTTGTTTCTTCATTTGCTCGAACTTGTACTTACCATAGTTCATAACTTTGCAAACGGGCGGTTGTGCGTTTGGGGAAATCTTAACAAGGTCTAAATCGCTATCGTACGCAATTTGAAGCGCAGCGCTTGCGCTCATAACGCCAAGTTGCTCACCGTTTTCACCGATAAGCCTAACTTCCTTATCAATTATCTCTTCATTGATTTGGTGCTGATTTTTAATAATCGTGTACCTTCCTTAAAAAAATTGACGGATTACAAAAGTAACCCGTCAAGAAAATGCCATATTCGGCAACTTAATCTATCATAGCCTAGCGAACCCAATTGTTGCTGGCGAGAAGGGGTAACTTCTGCTTGTCGTAGATATATTACCACTTCTTTTTGTAATTGTCAAATGATTTTACGCCATTTTTTAGTCAAGTTTTAAAGATTTTACTTCCGCTTTAACGCGCTTGATAAAATCTTCTACACTCATTACGCCGATATCGCCGAGTTTTCTATCTCTAACGGCTACCGTGCCGGTTTCAATTTCCTTATCGCCTACGATAAGCATATAGGGAACTTTATCAAGTTGAGCATCTCTTATCTTTCTACCCATCTTTTCACTTCTAAGGTCGAGCGAAGGACGGATACCTTCTTCAACAAGGTCAGCCCAAAGTTTACGGCAATACTCTTCACTTCTATCGGTCATTGATAAAATAGACGCTTGTACGGGCGCCATCCATAAAGGAAGCGCGCCTGCGTATTTTTCAAGCATAAGAGCCAAAGTTCTTTCGTAACAGCCAAGGCTCGTTCTGTGAATAACGTAAGGATATTTCTTCTCACCGTCACTATCGGTATAAACCATTTCAAAGCGCTTTGCAAGTTGGAAGTCGATTTGGATAGTAACGAGCGTATCTTCTTTACCGTAAACGTTCTTGATTTGAATATCGAGTTTAGGACCATAGAACGCCGCTTCGCCATCCGCTTCGGTATAATTGATATCCAAATTATCTAAAATTTCTTTCATTTTAGATTGAACTCTTTCCCACTCTTCTTCAGAACCGATATATTTTTCCTTGTTGTTTTTATCCCACTTAGAGAAACGATAGGTAATATCTTTATCAAGACCTACCGCCTTCATCATATAGAGCGCAAGGTCAACGCAACCTTTGAACTCTTGTTCAAGTTGCTCGGGAGTACAAGCCAAGTGACCTTCGGAAATAGTAAACTGCCTAACTCTTATAAGGCCGTGCATTTCACCGCTATCTTCGTTTCTAAAAAGAGTTGAAGTTTCGCCTAAACGCATAGGAAGGTCGCGATAACTTCTCGGCTTGTTAAGGTAAACTTGGAACTGGAATGGGCAAGTCATAGGACGAAGAGCGAAAACTTCTTTATCCTTATCTTCATCGCCCATAACGAACATACCTTCTCTATAATGATCCCAATGGCCTGAAATCTTATAGAAATCACTCTTTGCCATTAAAGGCGTTTTAGTTAAAATGTAACCCCTTTTCATTTCTTCGTCTTCGACGAAACGCTGTAAAATTTGAATGGTTTTAGAGCCCTTTTCAAGCATTACGGGAAGGCCTTGACCGATAGTATCAACGGTTGTGAAATAACCGAGTTCTCTACCGAGTTTGTTGTGGTCGCGAAGTTTTGCTTGTTCGAGTTTTTCAAGATATTCGTCAAGTTGACTCTTCTTTTCAAACGCAGTACCGTAAATACGAGCGAGCATTTTATTCTTGCTATCGCCTTTCCAGTAAGAACCGTTGAGCGCGGTAAGTTTGAAGGCTTTAATTTTACCCGTTGAAGGAAGGTGCGGTCCTCTACACAAATCGGTAAACGCGCCTTGCTTATAGAAAGAAATTTCTTCGCCTTCGGGTAAGTCTTCAATAAGTTGAACCTTGTAGGGTTCACTATATTTCTTCATAAGCTTGATTGCTTCGTTTCTCGGAAGGGCAAACCTTTCGATAGGCAAATCGCTTTTGATAATCTTTTTCATTTCTTCTTCAATCTTAGAAAGGTCTTCTAAGGCAATAGGTGTTTTGAAATCGATATCGTAATAAAAACCGGTTGCAGTAGTAGGACCGATTGCTAAATTACAGGTAGGATAAATGGTTTTTACCGCTTGAGCAAGAACGTGCGAACAGGTATGGCGATAAACGTCAAGCCCTTCTTCGTCCCTAAGGGTTAAGATGGCAACCTTATCCCCTTCAACAACTTCGTGCGATAAATCAACGGCTACGCCGTTAACTTTACCTGCAACTGCGTTTCTGGCTAAGCCTTCGCTAATTTGAAGGGCAACGTCATAAACGGTTGCATTGTCTTTTACTTCCAAAACGCTTTCGTCTGGCAAATAAACTTTCATAATTTTCTCCTTACGCTTGCCACAGCAAGCAATACATTTTATCTCTTTGTTTTTATAAGTAAAATAGTTACCAAAAATAACTGGTTAGTGCTCGTTTTAAGACCTTAGAAGCAAGCAGAACAAGGCTCGCGAAGTTTACGGGGTGAAATTGACCTTGTTGGTCATTGAAGTCCGTAAACTAAGCAGTAACGCAGTTATGCGCCGCTTATAAGGGATTAAAAAAGTCCTTAAGCATAACGATGCTTAAGGACGGCTATAATTATTCCGCGGTTCC
>JAGCLN010000276.1 GCA_017646945.1 Clostridia bacterium
CCATCGTGGTGGCGGAATAAACGTTATGGCAACGCATAAAGACGTTGTGGTTGTTTCATCAATGCGTGAAGACGATATTGTTTATATTTCAAACGCAAATTCAGAATTTAAAGATAAGAGTTTTTCAATATCTAAAACACTTGGCGAAAAGAAATACGAAAAATGGATTGATTACTTAGAAGATAGTCGTGTTGCCTACGAACTTGCGAATAACGGCGGATGCTGGTCTAATTACGTTAAGAGTGCAATTATAAAAGCACAGTTTGAAAGCGAAATGTAACTGTGTGGTATGACTATGGTTGCGAGTGGAACGATACCTGTTGCAGCAGGTTTGTCTTCATCATCAAGCATAGTCGTTGCCGTTATGGAAGCGGTTGTTGCACTTAATAGTTTGAATTTATCAAATAAAGATTTTATCAATTGGTGCGGAGAAGGTGAGTGGTTTGTTGGTTCCCGCGGCGGAGCAGGTGATCACGGTGCGATGAAGTGCTGTGAATCGGGAAAAATAACTCATTTAAAGTTTAAACCGTTTGAAGTTGGTGAAAGCGTTAAATTTTTAGATAAGTATGCCGTTGTTGTTGCTAACAGTATGACTAAGGCGAAAAAATCGGAAGGTAGCAAAGATAAGTTTAATGCAAAGATTGCATCTTATGAATTTGCATTTATGTTAATTAAGAGAAACTTTCCCGATTATAATTTTTTAGAGTTTAGAGATATTGCTAAGGTTAAGCCGTACAGTAAAATTTATAAAATGTTAAAGTCTATACCTGAAACAATAACCAAAGAAGAACTTTTAGCGCTTATACCAGAATATAGTGAGAAAATCGAAGAGATTTATTCAAGGTATTCAACTACTGGTACTTATGATATTCGCGGTGTTGCGTTATATGGCATTTCAGAGTGCGTTAGGGCTGAGCGTTGTATTGAATTACTTAAAAATGGAAATTACGAACAACTTGGCGAAATGATGAAGGTAAGCCATAACGGTGATAGGCTTGGCGGGTTAAATATTACCGATAATATGCTCGATAAACTTATTGCAAAAAATGATGATATTGCATATCAATCAGGTAAATATGACTGTTCAACTGAAAAGATAGATTATTTGTGTGAGGTGCTCAATAGTCTTGACGGTGTGTTAGGTAGTGAAATTGCAGGCGCAGGGCTTGGCGGATGCGTTGTAGCGCTTGTTGAAAAATCTAAGGTAAATAAAATTATTGATACAATTAATAAAGAATACTATGATAAATACGGTTTTGAGTATTCAGCGTACGTGTATAGCGCATCTCAAGGCTCGGTCGTATTGTTTTAGGAGAAACTAATGGGGTATAAGCATTTAAAATTTCCGAAAAATTCGTTGTTTTTGGTTACGGGTGGAGCAGGTTTTATCGGTTCTAATCTTTGTGAGGCGATACTTAACATGGGTTATAAGGTTCGCGTTCTCGATGATTTGTCTACTGGAAGCCAAAAAAACGTAGATATGTTTTTGGGTAATGCGAATTACGAATTTATCAAGGGTGATATTAAGAATTATGAAACCTGTGTAAAGGCTTGTGACGGTGTTGATTACGTTTTAAATCAAGCGGCTTGGGGCAGTGTTCCGCGTTCGATTGAGATGCCATTGTTTTACTGCAAAAATAATATAGAAGGTACTTTGAATATGCTTGAAGCATCAAGGCAAAAAGGTGTTAAAAAGTTTGTTTACGCATCTTCTTCTTCCGTGTATGGCGATGAACCTAATCTTCCTAAAA
>JAGCLN010000277.1 GCA_017646945.1 Clostridia bacterium
ATACTGTCGCCCAAAACGGAAAGGGTTTTACCGCTTAAATTATAAGTTTTATCGGTGTATGCGTTAAAAGCTAAACTACCGCTTTGTACTTGCTTATCGTTTGATGCAAACGGGTAGGTCGTATCTTCAAAATAAGCGCAAGTTATCGGGTCGCCGGAAGTCATAAATGCAAAAGTTTCATCACTGCGAGCGTAAATATAATACTCTAAAAGGTCTAATGAAACCCATTTGTACGGGGTGTTGGTATTAAGTTCCGACGACGGAATGTTTACTTTATACGAACGGTAGTCGCCCGATAAAATTTTATCACCGCTTGTAAGGTTAGCGGTTTTAACAACGCTAATTGTGATATACGATGCAAATCTTGATTTTACCGTGCACAAGGGAATATCAAGTTTGGTAAGGCGTTTGCCTGAAAACTGTTCGGCGTTATTAAAAACGAAAGGCGCTTTAGAGTTATCAAGCACGAGCGAAGCTTGGCTTACCGCGTGTGAACTTTCAAACTGATTGCTTAGCGTTGGAGTGTATTCAATCGGCGCAATAGTATATGCAGGTTGAGAAGAATTGTCGTTACCATTATCGTTTTTGCAGGCGGAAAGCCCAAGCGAAAGAGAAACGATAAGGCTAGCCAAAGTTAAAGTTAATAGTTTTTTCATAGCGTTATCCTTATAAATATTCTTTTTTATATTTTAACAATTAAAAGAATTATAAACAATAGTAAAATCAGTCAAACAATATGTAAAATCAATCAAACTAAAATAAAAACCGTAAAATTTAAGGCAGGGCTTTTCCGTTGACAAAAGGTTTTTGCAAGTGTAAAATTAAAATATGAATAAAGTTAAAGTTTTCACTCTGAATATGCCGAATAACTTTGAGTTTTCGCCCGTTTATCCACCCCTTCGCCAAGAAGAAATCGAGAGCGCGGGTTGTGATAAGGTTAAAAAAGAAAAATACTTTTCTTGGCTACTTTTAGAGTATGCTTTTTCAAAAAGTTATTCGCTTGATATTAAAGATATCAAGTTTGAAAGGCTAAGTAACGGCAAGTGGGTGTGTGGCGACTGCTATTTTTCTATAACTCATTCAAATAACGCCGTTGCGGTTGCGGTTTCATTATCACCGGTTGGCATTGATATGGAAAGTAGGGATAGAGATGCAAGTAAGGTAGAAAAACTCTTATCCCCAAAAGAGAGGGAAGAACTTTTATCTGCGGCTAATAAAAACGATTATATCTTAACTAAGTGGACGGAAAGGGAAAGTTCATTTAAACTTAGTAACGATTGTAATTTTCGCCCTTTTACTACAAACGATATAGACTGCGTTTACACAACCAAAACGCTTAAAATTAGCAAAAAAGAGTATATCTTAACCGTTGCTTCAAATAAAGATTGCATCATTGAAATAAACAGCGCAAATTTTTAAACGGCTAAAAGCCGTTTTTTTGTTTGATTTAAAGTTGAAATTTGGCGCGCGATATGATAAAATAACTATTATGAAAACCTTAGACGAAATATTGCTTACGGTAGAGCGTCCGTCAAGATACATAGGCGGAGAGTGTGGCGAACCGAATATAAGTAAAGAAAAATTTAACTTCTGCATTTGCTTTCCTGACGTTTACGAAGTTGCTATGAGCAACCTTGGTATTCGCATCGTTCAAGAAGTAATCAACCGTGTTGACGGCGCTATGGCGGATAGGTGCTTTGCGCCTTGGCCTGATTTTGGTAAAGCGCTTAAAGAAAACGAAATTCCCTTGTACTCGCTCGGCTTAAAAATGCCACTTAACGAGTTTGATATGCTCGGGTTTTCCCTTCAATACGAACTTTCATACACCACTGTACTATATATGCTTGACTTGGCGGGAATTCCCCTTTTAGCAAAAGATAGAAAGGAAAATGACCCTATTATTCAGGGCGGTGGTCCGTGCGCCGTTAACCCCGAACCCGTTGCCGATTTTTTTGATTTATTCGTTATCGGCGATGGGGAAGACAGTATGCGCGAACTTGCCGAACTCAAACTAAAAACGACTAATAGGGCGGAATTTTTACAAAAAGCAACTGAAATCAAAGGCGTTTACGTTCCGTCTTTAACGTACCCTGTGTATGACGAGCAAGGTAAAATTATTAGGTTTGAAGGCAAGAAAGTTGAAAAGGCTTTTTGCTTAGATTTAGAAAACGCGGTGTTTCCCACCACTCAAACGGTTGGAAATATCGAAGCCGTTCACGATAGAGCGGTTATTGAAGTTATGCGCGGTTGCTATCGCGGTTGTAGGTTTTGCCAAGCAGGTTTTATCTACCGCCCCGTTCGAGCAAAGAGCGTAGAAAAGTTAACCGAGCAAGCGTGCGGTTTAATTCGTTCAACCGGCTTTGATACACTTTCGATAAACAGTTTGTCAACGAGCGATTATAAAGACTTAAAACCCCTTCTTCACTCGTTGAAAGAGAATTTGCCTAGTTTTACAAAGGTTTCCCTACCGTCACTACGCATTGACACGTTTGACGATTTTTATGCCGAAGAAGCGAGAAAAAACAGCCTTACCTTTGCCCCCGAAGCGGGAACTCAAAGGCTTAGAAACGTTATCAATAAAGACATATCTGACGAAGATATTAAAACGGGTGCTGAAAAGGCGTTCAAACTCGGCTATTCCCTTATTAAACTTTACTTTATGATGGGCTTGCCCACCGAAACGGAAGAAGATATTATGGGTATTCGCCGAGTGATTGAAACAATCAAAAGCGTTTACGCCGAAAACCCCAAGCGACTTCGCGGGCTTAGAATTAACGTTAGTTTATCAACGTTTATCCCTAAACCTTTCACGCCGTTTCAATGGGAAGAATTCGCATCTTTTGAACTCGTTAGCGAAAAGTTAGCGCAAGTGAGGAAGCACTTGTTTGCAAAAGGAACGACTGTAAGTTGGAACGATTACCAAGTTTCCGAACTTGAAACCGTGCTTGCCCGTGGCGATAGAAAAGTTGGCAAAGTAATACTTAACGCCTATAAAAAAGGCTGTATATTCGATAGTTGGGGCGAGTTCTTTTTCCGTGATAAGTGGGATAGCGCTTTTGAAGAAGAAAAGGTTGAAAAACAAGCCTATAAGTCGGAATTTAGCGAAGATGAACTTTTACCTTGGGAATTTATAGACGTGGGCGTTTCCAAGAGATTTTTATCGCTTGAAAGAAAAAGGGCTATGCGCGAGCAGGTAACCGGCGGTTGTCATACCGGTTGTAAAGGTTGCGGTCTTGAAGGAAGGTGCACGCTTATATGATACTTATAAAATACACCAAGTACAACGGCGCGGAGTTTATTCCGCATTTAGATACCTTGCGCCACTTCACCAAAACCATTAGGCGAATGAACATACCCATCAATTACTCGCAAGGCTTTAATCCGCATATGCTCGTTTATTTAAGTTCACCTATCGCGTTAGGTCTTAAAAGCGAGAGTGAGTATTGTTTGTTTGATACCCCCGTTAGTAGCGACGGATTTAAAGAACTCTTTAACTCGTCAAGCCCCAAGGGTATAAGGTGCCAAGAAGTTTACGAAGTTTCCAAAAAAGTAAATATCGCCTGCGATATAACGAGCGCGCTTTACGAAATTAAAGGCGTTTCGGCTTTTGACGTAAACGAAGTTTTAAACAACTTAGGGTTTTCCGTGTTCGACAAGCGCGCAGGCGCAGAAAAAGTCGTTAGGGAAAGGATTAAAAACCTTTATTTTGACGGTGGCGTTTTATACGCCGAACTAATGTTCGGTAACGTAACCTTGCGCCCCGACTATTTAGTTGAAAAGTTAGTTAGCGTTTACGGTGGTTCTCACCCAACCGTTATCAAGAAAGACGTGTTCTTTTTAAACGGTTTAACGGTGGAAGAGTACTTAAAAGCACAAGATAATGTATAAACGCTAAAAAAGTGGCACTAAAAAAAATTGTTAAACTAAAAAGTTGACAAGGGTTAAAATGTATTATATAATAATTAGGCTTATTTAGTGTAAGCGAGGGGCAGGTCGATTGCCCTAAACCTTGAATACGCGGTCAGCCGTATTCCAAATTGTCCGGGAGGTTAAAAATATGAGAAAGTATGAAATGCTCTACATTCTTGACGCAACTTTAACTGATGAAGCAAAAGATGCAATCACTGCAAAATTTGATGCAATCGTTAAAGAATGCGGCGGTAACGTTGAGAAAGTTGACAAGTGGGGAGTTAAGAAACTCGCATACCCCATCAACTACAAGACTGAAGGTTTCTACGTGCTTATGACTTTTAATGCTGCTACAACCGTTGTTGCAGAACTTAAGAGAATTGCAGGTATTACTGATGGCGTTATCAGAAGATTAATTACAAAAGCGTAATTAAGGAGAGATTATGAATAAAGTATATTTGATTGGTAACTTAACGCGTGACCCTGAAGTTTCAGAAACTTCTGGTGGCGTTCCCTACTGCCGTTTTTCAATAGCAGTAAACAGAAACTTCACAAATGCCGAAGGCGCAAGAGAAGCAGATTTCTTCAACATTATCGTTTGGAGAGGTCAAGCAGAGCCCTGCGGTAGATTTTTGAAGAAAGGTAGCAAAATTGCCGTTGTTGGTAGCCTTCAAAACCGTTCTTATGAAGATAAAGACGGTGTTAAGAGAACCGTTACCGATATCGTTGCAAGCGAAGTTGAATTCTTAACTACTAACCGTGGTGAAGAAGAAGGCCAAGAATTTGTTAAGCCTGTAAAGAAAGATAGATTATCACTTGAACCTATCGGTAGTGATGATGACTTGCCATTTTAATTAAGGAGATAGATTATGGAAGAAAAGACCATGGTAGCTAAAAAACCTATCAGAAAGGCACCCAGAAAAAAAGTTTGCACTTTCTGTATTGAAAAGGTTGAAGCTATTGATTATAAAGACGTTGCTAAACTCAGAAAATACGTTACTGAGAAAGGTAAAATCCTTCCCCGCCGTATGACCGGCGTTTGTGCTCAACACCAAAGAGCGCTCGCTAAGGCAATCAAGCGTGCGAGAATTGCGGATTTGCTTCCCTTTAAGGGCGAATAAAATTTTTATCCGTTATTTACGGCGCACAAGGTCGTTTACTGTCACCAAGTTACGACCACAACAACCAACAAGGTTAGTTGTGTCCGATAACTTGTTGCCGAGCCTACTTGTGCTTGTAACTAACGTCTAAAAACTTTTTAAAGCCGTATAAACTTCGTTATGCGTCGTTTCTGTAAAACTCGTGCGACTGCAATGACCAAAAGGTCTATTGCACCCTCCCAAGTTTTACGAGCCTTGCCTAACTCGTTTCTAACGGCTTAAAACGAGTTTTAATCCGTTATAAACTTACGTTGAACAAACTTTTCTTAATCAAACGCGAGCCTTGTCTTGCTTGTTTCTAACGGCTTAAAAAATC
>JAGCLN010000278.1 GCA_017646945.1 Clostridia bacterium
CTAAACAACTTTTAGTGGAAGCAGGTTGCACTCACTTTGCATCTAACGCAAGCGAACTTTTAGATGAAATTTTAAAGTTTTAAAAGGAGAACGTAATGAAGAAGTTTTTTGGTGAATTTAAAAAATTTATAACGCGTGGTAACGTTTTGGACATGGTAGTCGGCGTTATCGTTGGCGGTGCGTTTACTGGTATCGTAAACGGTCTTTCAAACAATATCTTAAAACCCATTATAAACTGGCTTATATCCTTAGTTTTAGGGCAAGACGGATTGAGTGGGGCAATCACTATTCTTTCCCCGTCTTACGTTGACGGCGCGCTTGACCTTGCATCTTCAATCTATATAGATTGGGGCGCGTTTATAAGTTCGATAATCAACTTCTTGCTTATCGCAATCGTATTGTTTACAATCGTTAGAATTATCAATCGTATAAACGAAGGTTGGAACGATATTAAAAAAGAAACCAAAGAACTTTACAATAAAGAGTATTTTGAACTTAGATTGCAAGGCAAAAAGAGAAAGGAAATCAAAAAGATTTTCGCTCAAAAGAAAGCGGAATTATTAGAAAAGAAAAAACTTGAAGATGAAGAAGCGAAGAAAAACGTTCCACCTACCACCGAGCAACTTCTCGCCCAAATCTTAGAAGAACTTAAAAAGAAATAAAATGAAAATCCCGAAAGCAAATCGCTTTCGGGATATTTTTTATTTATATAAATTTTCCACGGCTTTAGCCTTTTTAATAACGGCGTCTTTCAACGACTTAGGCGACAAAACGGTAACTTTATCGCCAAACGACAAGATTTTAGCCGTTAAGTAATCGTCAACTGGCAGTTTTGCGGTGGCGTGAATTTTTCCGCTTGGCGATATTGAAATTTTATCAACGCCAAGCCATTCTTCAACGTCTGCTTTTACGCTCTTATTAACTAAAAGGTCAACGTCTTCTTCCGGCTCGTCGTACCACTTTAAGAAAACTTCTTTCATATCGGTGATATCACGGCGAGTAAAAGGCGAGTCTAAAACTTTTAGTTTTTGAATCCTGCCAAGCTTGAATAAGCGGAACCTGTTTCTCAATCGGCAGTAGGAATAAGCGTACCACAACCCTTGTTTAAGGGCGAGAACGTGCGGTTCGATGGTTCTTTCGCTTGACTGTCCGTCACGGTCAACGTAAGTTATCAAAACGAGCGAGTTGTTTTCAATAGCCTTTTGCAAAATTTGAAGCGTTTGGCCGTAGCCGTCGCTTGAACCCCAAGCGCTACCGTCAATAATCAAATTGCCAAAGTTGATTGCGCTACTTGTTTCGCTTACCTTAGAAATGGAAGCAATCTTTTCAATCGCAACTTCTAAAACGTTAGAGTGAAGTTCGCTATTAAGCCCCGAAAGAGAAGATATAACCTTTTCGCTTTCTTCTTCGGTTAAAAAGTTAGCGGGTAGTTTATAGTTATCCGCAATAGCGTAACCGCCGTATCTACCGCGCTCGTTATATATAGGAACGCCCGCAAGCGAAAGTTCGTCAATATAGCGGTAAACCGTACGAACGGAAATTTCATACCTATCGGCAATATATCTCGCCGATACTTTTTTTCTTGAAAGCAATAAGAACAAAATTTTAAGAAGTATTGTATATTTCATAAAAGTTCCCCCTTAGTTTTCCTTTTGTAAGATAAATATATAATACAATAGTGTCATACGCTTGTCAATATTGAAATTATTTTATCGTTGGCAAGAAGGGTGGAACGTTTATCCATATTACCTATTATAACCTTGCTGTTGGCGTAAAGGTTATCTACCGCCGTTAAGAACTCAAAATCAATATCTTTTTGCATGAGCATATGCGCCAAACCACAAGAGAAAAAATACTCGGCGTTTTCAATCTGGTCGCCCCGTGATTCCGCTTTCGGTAGGGGTATTAAAAGGGTGGGAATTTTTAGATAAAGCAGTTCAAATATGGTGTTTGAACCCGCCCTTGAAACGCATAAATCGGCAACGGCGTAAGCGTATTTCATATCGGTAAATTCTATTTCGTAATACCCTTGTTTTTTTATATTAGAAAGGTTGTTTTTCCCAACCAAATGCAAAATATTAAACTTTTTGTTGCAAAAGTTTAGAAATAGTAATAAAATTGTTTGACAACACTAATCATATTGTATATAATTCAATCGTACTGATTTTACTTAGGAGGCTTTTTATGGAAA
>JAGCLN010000003.1 GCA_017646945.1 Clostridia bacterium
AATGGCAGATATGACGGGGTATAGCCAAATAACGGTAGAAAATGCCTACGGCATATTAGAGCAAGAGGGGTATATTATCCCAAAAGAGCGTAGCGGTTATTTTGTGTGCGAGATAAACGCCTTTTCAAAAGAGAGTGGCGAGGCTATAAAAAGGGTAAAACTTGAAGAGCCAACCCCACCGAAAAGCGAGGCGTTTGAATATTCGCTTTGGTTTAAAACGGTTAGAAAGGTTATATCTGAAAAGGATAAAGAACTCTTTGTAAAAGCGCCCACGGAAGGTTGCGCGGTGCTTAGAAACGCCATAAGCGATTATCTTTATCGCTATCGCGGTATGATAGCCCCGCCCGATAGAATTATAATAGGCTCGGGCTCTGAGCAACTTTACGAACTTGCCGTAAAAATTTTAGGTAAAGACCTTTTGTACGGCATAGAAGACCCGTCTTACAAGCAAATCGAAATGGTGTATTCGGGCTGTGGCGTTAAGACTAAAAAGTTAAAGATGGGTAGTGACGGAATTCTCAGCGAAGAACTTTTATCAAGCGGAGTGAACGTATTACACGTAACGCCGTTTTCGTCGTTTCCGTCCAACGTAACGGCGAGCATTCAAAAGAGATACGAGTATTTAAACTACGCAAAAACGAATAACGCCTATATCGTGGAAGACGATTTTGCGAGTGAGTTTTTTATTCCCGGCAACCCCATACAATCGCTATACGGAATATCTGGCGGAGATAGAGTGATATACATAAACACATTTTCAAAGAGTTTATCGCCCGCAATGAGAATAGGGTATATGATTATTCCCGAAAGCCTTATTTATATATATAAGGAAAAGACGAAGGGTTTTTCTTGTTCCGTTCCCGTGCTTGACCAGTACGTTTTATCCGAGTTTATAGATAGCGGTAGTTTTGAAAGGCATTTGAGTAGGGTAAGGCGTAAAATGAACAAAAAGGGGGAAAGGCTATGATTAAGGTTGCGCATATAGAAAACGGCTTTACCGATAAGTTTGGAATACCCCGCCAAAGCGGAAGGGTGGAAAACTTATCTAAAATCGTTTTTGAAAAAGAGTTTAAAAGTTTAGATGCGATTAGAAGGCTAGGTGAGTTTTCTCATTTGTGGCTTATCTTCGGTTTTACGAAAGCCGATGGAAAATACTCGCTTACCGTTCGCCCACCAAGGCTTGGCGGAAACGAAAAGGTAGGGGTTTTTGCAAGCCGTTCACCGTTTAGGCCTAACAACTTGGGCTTATCTTCGGTAAAACTTGTAAAGATTGAAAAGGACGGCAGTTTAATCGTTTCGGGCGCGGATTTATTAAACGGAACGCCTATTTACGATATAAAACCGTATCTTCCCTTTACCGATTGCCATACGGACGCTACTTCGGGTTACGCCACCGAGTTTGTAATGTACAAGTTAAAGGTTGAAAACACCGAGTTGCTAAGCGGTTTACCTGGCGAGATTGCAGGCGATATTATAGCCTGTTTGAGCGAAGACCCGCGCCCGTCATACCAAGAAGATTGCGAAAGGGTTTACGCTATGGATTATAGCGGGGTAAACGTTTCCTTTACGGTTGATAACGATACCGTTAAGATAATAAAGGTAAAATAAAAAAACTGCTTGAAAAATCAAGCAGTTTTTTGTTTGGTTAATTATTCAGCCTTATCTTCAGAAGATTCTTCAACCACTTCTTCAGCGGTAGCGTTTTCTATTATTTCTTCGCAAGTTTCAGAAGATTCTTCAACTACTTCTTCAGTTGTGTCTTCAACAACTTCTTCAACGGTAGTAGCGTCAGTATCGTCTTCCATTACTTCGGTAATAGTGTAATCGTATTCTTCTTCGTCGTCAGAAAGTTCAACTTCTTGAAGTTTTGCTTTCTTTTCGGCAATCTTTCTAAGAGTTTTTTCACGAGAGTTTCTATCAAAACCGCTAGTTTCTTCGTAGTAAGATGCGGTTTTTTGTTTTCTCTTTCTTCTCTTAGAAACGATATTTCTAATAATGATAACTAAGATTACGGCAATCAATACTAACGCGATAACGATAGAAGTGATTTGTAAGGTTGCGTCAGTATTTAAAGTGTAACCTTCTTCTTCGGTAGTATCTTCGGTAGATTCTTCTTCGTCAGTAGTTTGGTCAATAACGTCGTCTGCATCAATAGTAGAGTAGTCAACGAACTTAACGAAGTTGTTACCTGCGTAAACTTCTTTAACGTCGTAGGTAATAGTCTTTTCTTTATCTTCACCGTTTTCGGTGTACAATACGGTAGTGGGCGCTCTTTTGTGAGTCTTAGTAGCAAATTCATAAGATGCGTCTAAACTCATAAAGTCTTTTTCTAAAGCGCGTTTGTCGGTTGAAATTAAAGATGCGTCAATCGAAGTTGCGGTAACGCCTTCGGTAAATACTGAACCTACTGAAAGGTTATCTGCAGTACCGTTAGAAACTTCAACTCTATATTCGATATCTTCGTTACCTGCGGTTACGTAGAAGTAAACGTAAGTCCAACCGCCCTTCTTATAAGAGTTAGCGGTAACTTCGGAAGAAAGGGTAACGCCGGTATCGGTATCGCTCGTGATAAAGTTAAGCTTGTTGTACTTGCCGTTAGAGAAAGTAGATTCAACTAACGATACGGTTGCGGTAGCGGTGCCGAACGCTCTAACTTTTACAACCACTTTGCTTGAAGTGTTAGCAGAAACGGTCTTAACTTCGGTAACGAAACGAGAGTAGTCGGCTTCCTTGTTATCAAGAACGATTACTTGTGCGTTTTTATTAGTACCTGATTTAAGATTATCAAAATCGGCGGCGCTAATTTCTTGAGCGAATTCAAACTTGTTAGTAGTACCGTAAGCCTTGCCACCATCGTGGTACTTGCTGTTTACGATACCGTAAGTAGAAGTTGCAGGCTTGCCGGTATAGAAGGTGTAGCCTGAAACATTAGTAGCAGGTTTTTCCTTAACGCTAAATTCTTGAGTTTTATCAACTACTAAAACGTAAGAATCGTTAGAAGGAACGTCAGTTTCAGTACCGAACGATTTATACTTGCCGTAAACTTGGTGTTTAACAAGGTAATCGCTTACGGTAGAGAGTGAATAGAAATCTTCGTCAGTTGAATAAACGTTAAGGTTTGCAATGATTGCGTAGCCTTGTTGAAGGGCGTGAACGTCATCCCATTCACCGTCGAAACCGTAGATAAACTTGATTGAGTAAGAAGTTTCTTCACCGGTGGGGTTGTTGATGAACGCGCGATACATAATCCATTCGCCGTATCTTGCGCTTTCAAGGTCGGTAGTGTCGATAGAAGCGAAGATTTCAGCATCGTCATTGTCTTCGTTAACAACTTTGATTTTTAACTTGTTTGAGTTGGGGTTGTTAGATTCGGTTCTAACTAAGAAAGAAACAAGGTTGTAACTTTCAGATGCTAAGGTGTAAGTTTGAGTTTGGTAAGTTGCGGAAGACGGATTTGCAAAGTCCATATATACGATATTGTCAAAGTTGTTAGTGCCAACGATAGCCTTAACGTTATCGCTTGCAGTAGCAATGTCAGTACCGATATAGTTGCCTGCGGAATAGTCGTAAGCAACGCCGTTTTCCTTAACAATTACGTCAGAGTATTTAATTGATGCGGATTGAGTTCCGTCAATACGAGTAGTGGTGGGTAATACGTTGTAGTTAAGTTGAACTTTATAAGTGGTGAACTTAACTTCGTCAGTAGTAGCGTTGTCAATATAGGTGGTGCCAGCAAGAGAAACGCTTTCGATAGAGTTGGGGTTTTCAATATACTTATCGGCAGAAGAACTTGCAGGGAAGTCTTTCTTTTCAACCATTTCAACGTGAACGTTATCAAAGAACGCGAAACCTTCAACGAATTCGTTGTGGTCAACGCCGTTACCACGGCCAAGACCAAAGGTAAGGTTTAAAGTGGTTGAAGAAACTTCAGAACCTTCGATATATACTTCAAACTTAGCCCATTCGCCCTTAGTGTCAATACCTTCGATAACGAATTCTTCATAAGAAGTAGAACCGGTGGTGCTTGAAAGTCTAATGTGAAGACCGGGGGTAGACGTATATAAACTCTTAAGGTCAAGCGTGTTAACCCAGAAAGAGAGTTTAGCGTATTCGCCGGTACCTACCGAGATTGAAGAAGATGCTCTATAATATTGAGCGGTACCTTCGCCGTTCTTCTTGTTGTTGAGCATTAAGATTTTAGTTCCGTCAACTTGGGGCTTAACTTGTAAGTCTTCGTCTTCGTAATCATATTCGCTCGCAACTAATCCAAGAGAACCGGGGTTGCTGGGGTTAACGCTCGGCTTATTTTTAGTATCGAGATCGTTAAATTCTTCATCGGTTGTATCAATAATACCCGAAGTACCGTTTGACGACGGAGCAGAAGTAACGTCAGAATACAAACTTCTCGACCAGTTAATAGAAGAAGAATAGGGGAATGCCGTATCTTCGTCAGTACCGAATTCAAAGTCGCCGTTCTTGATAAGTTGATAGTCGGTTATAGTATCAGTTGTTTCAGTAGAAGAATCATCGTCTTCATCTGTGCCGGTATCTTCTGTAGAACAAGCCACCGAGAACGCAAGCATGATAGCCATCAACGTAGAAAGCAAAGCGATAAAGAATTTTCTAAAATTAAATTTGGTTTTTGAATACATAAGCCACCTTGTTTTTTTAGTAGTTTAGCGCGTATGCGCCCGCATTTTAATATAATACTAAAATAGTATAAAACATTTTTTGCAAAATTGCAATACTTAAAAGGGCATTTTTTTAGATTAGGCAGGTAAATTTTAGTTATTTTTCACACAAAAACGACTTTTTTGCAAAACTAGGGTATTTTAAGCGTGATTTTTTTTAAATTGCAAACACTATCTTTATGAAAGATAAAAAGAAGTTCTGGCTTGTAATTTCAGGTAGCGCAGTTGGGTTTATAAACGGGTTTTTCGGCGGTGGTGGCGGTATGGTGGTACTGCCCGTTTTAACGATGCTTTTCGGCTACGAGCAAAAGAACGCGCACGCAACCGCTATCGCTATAATTTTGCCCGTTAGTATAGTGAGTATTATTGCCTACTTGATAGGCGATAATCAAAGCCTTATAAAAACGGATACTTTGTTCGTTTCACTCGGCGTTATCGCCGGCGGAATTTTAGGCGCTTTTCTTTTAAAGAAAATAAGCAACGTTTGGCTATCGAAAATCTTTGCCGTAGTAATGATGATTGCGGGGGTAAAATTAGCGTTTTTCTAAGGTGGTTATGGAAGTATTAAAAATGTGTTTATTCGGCGCGCTCGGCGGAGTGCTTGGCGGTATGGGAATGGGTGGCGGAACGGTGCTTATTCCACTGCTTACAATCTTTTTAAATTTTGAGCAAAAACTAAGCCAAGGCATTAACTTAATATCATTTATTCCCATGGCGGTAATAGCGTTGATAGTTCATATTAAAAACGGGCTTGTTAAAAAGGAAAGTATCCTTTTTATAATAATTCCCGCTTGTCTTTTCGGCGGTGTTGGAGCGGTGGTGGTAAAGTATATAGAAAACGAAGTTTTATCTAAAATTTTCGGTTACTTTTTATTAGGGCTTGCCGTTTTACAATTTATAGGAGTTAAAAAGGTAAAAAAGGACGGAAAATATAAAAATTAGGTAAAATATTTTTTCAAGGGGTATTGAAAAGTTGTTTTTTTTGGTGTATAATTACAAATACTAGTAATAGTGCATTTTAAGTTACGGCAAAAATTCGCCGTTTTAGGCTATTCATAAACTACAAACTAGATTATCGTACTAAATAGGAGAAAAAAAGTGGAGAGAATAGGAATTATAGATTTAGGCTCGAATACCGCAAGGCTCGTCATTGTAGAAATGCTTGGTGACGGTCATTTTATGGTTATCGACCAGTTAAAAGAGAGTGTTCGCTTAGGTAAAGATATGGAGCGTGACGGGTTTTTGAAACCCCAACGCATTGCCGAAACGATCAAAACTCTTAAAATGTTTAGAAAACTGTGTGATGCGTACGAGATTGAAAGAATTATTTCCGTAGCAACCGCAGCCGTTCGCCGTGCAAAAAATCAAAGGAGTTTCCTTGATGAAATCGTTGCGAACACCGGCATAAAACTAAAGGTTTTATCGGCGGAAGAAGAAGCGACTTACGTTTATCGTGGCGTTATCAACACTATGGATATTTCTAAGGGTTTAATCTTAGAAATCGGCGGTGGTTCAACTAAGGTTATTTATTATAACAGAAGAAACCTTCTTCACTACGAAACCTTGCCGTTTGGCGCGGTTACGCTTACTGACCTTTTTGCTTGTGACGGTTTGTCACCCAAGGACCAAGCGGAAAAGATTGAAGCGTACGTAAAAGAACAAATTTCTCAAATTGAGTGGCTTAAAGAACTTGACCCCGAAACTCAACTTATAGGTTGTGGCGGTTCGTTTAGAAATCTTTGTAAGATAGTTAAACTTATGAAGAAATCACCTTTACCGCTTATACATAACTACAACGTAAAGACTGAAGAATTCGAGCAAGTTTACGATATGATTAAATCGCTTGACGGCGATAA
>JAGCLN010000279.1 GCA_017646945.1 Clostridia bacterium
GAAGTAATGGAATATCAGCGCACACATCCACCCGTTAAGCACGTTTACGGCAGATGGGGAAACTTAAAAAAGCAATACCTAATAGACACGGGCAGAGATTGGTTGATTGCAGATTTACCCACCTATCTTCACGACATCGACAAAGCCGCTGAACAAATTTGGGAAGGTATGAGAGAAAAACTCTTAAAGCGCCCCGAATATAAAAAGACGGGCGAATTTATGCACGACGTTAAAATTGAAACGGAAATCAAAAACCGCATTGATGAAGAAATCTTAAACGAACTTATTTACGTGGATTAAAGGAGAAAACACTATGATTAGAAAAGAAGATACACCTGTAAGAATCAGTCGCAGAGCATACGAAGAAAAACACAAGGAAGAACGTAAAAAATTGAATAAAGTTTGGGGTACGAGCATCCCCCGTAAAGATGCCGAAAAAATTGATGCTTTCTTGTTGAGCAAGGGTTTATCAAAAGTAGATTTGATAATGGCAGGATTTGCTGCTTTGGTTGAACAATTTGAAGGCAAGAAAACTAATGATTAAGGAGGAATTATATGGCTTATTTCAAAATAAGCACGGATAAAAAAGGAAAATTAAAAGCGAAAATACAAGCGCTTGGTAGAGACCCCGAAACGGACAAGCAAAAGGTTTGCTATAAATTGATTAAAAACGATAACGACCTTACCCCTGCCAAGTTCCATAAATACGTAGAAAAATGCGCTATTGAGTTTGAAGAAGAACTTGCAAAGGCTTATGAACTAAAAACGGACGTAAAGAAATTAAAGGTTTTAACTTTTGACGAACTTGCTACCGAGTGGCTTGAAAGCGTTAAAAAGAATTGGTCGATAAATTACTACTTAAGAGGTATTGGAATTACCAAGAAATTTAGCGACTACTTAAAGAACAATAGACTTTCGGATAAACCCGTAAGCGATATTACGGTTAGGCACGTTCAAATGTTTCTAAATAGTTTTGAACAAAAAAACGGCAAGCAAGACAATACGGTTTGTCTTAAAAAAGATATGCCAAAGTCTATAAGTTTTAGAGCGCTTGCAAGAGATGGCGTTATAAATCGTTGTTCATCTTACGGACTTAAAAAGAAAGGTAATTACATAGTTCGTGAAACGGCAGAGAAAATTTGCGAGATACACAACCTTGATTTTGACGAGTATTTTAAGCCTAACGAACGAAATAAAGGCTATTCCGCCGAGACCATTAAAGGTTATAGAAGATTGCTTAGAACGCTATTTAACGAAGCCGTGAGATACGATTGGATAACTAAAAATCCCGTATGCGCCACGAAAGTTGGTTCAGGCAATAGCAACTCATCACTTCGCCCTATCAACGAAAAGGAAGTTTATTCAATAGCCGAAGCGCAAGAATTTATGAAAGCCCTTGACGAACTTCCCGAAGATTTGATTTACAAGCGTGTACCCATAAAGTTTATGCTGCTTACGGGTGTGCGTGCGGGCGAACTTAACGGACTTCGTTGGTCGGACATTGATTTTGACAAGCAAGTTGTACATATTCGTAGAAATCGCCTTGTAGCGAAAGGCTACGGAATCTATGAAAAAGAACCCAAGACAAAGACTTCCGCGCGAGATATACCCCTTCCAACGCCTTTAATTGACGATTTGAAGGAATATCGTGAGTGGTTTAGAGCAATCGACGACGATTTTGATAACAACGTGAACGAATACTACTTTGCCGTCAATATCTGTCGTGAACCCGTCTATCCACATACGGTTAGCGGATGGCTTAAAAAGTTCCAAGACGAAAAAGGGTTCAAACGAGTTTGTTGTCACGGGTTACGTCACACGTATTGCAGTTTATTGTTATCGCAAAACGTTCCTTTACAAACGGTTAGCAAGTATATGGGACATAGCGACTCAACCATTACCTTACAGGTTTACAGTCACTTTATACCCGACACACAAGAAAAGGCGTTAAATGCA
>JAGCLN010000280.1 GCA_017646945.1 Clostridia bacterium
TAGAGATAAAATCCGCGTATGGCGACATATTACGCCGAGTAACGATATGGAACTGTTTAGAGCGCTATTGCTCGAAGCGAAAGGCGAAGGTTTTACTGCCGTAAGAATTAATCCTTGTAGGGATATGGAAGGCATGGCGACGTCAAAGCGTTTATCGACTATGTATAATAGAATAGCGTTTGCGAGAGAAGTGCTCGGCGATGAAATCGACATAGCCATAGAAATTCATAGAGAACTTAACGGCGACGAATCGTTAATGCTTTGCAAAATGCTCGAAGAACTTAATATATTGTTCTTTGAAGACCCTATTCGTTCGGAAAATGTGGAAACGTTAAAGGATTTTACTGCAAAAACCGTAGTGCCGATAGCGGCGGGCGAAAGATGTATAAGCATACAAGAGTTTGAAATGATGTTAAATGCAGGCATGCGAATTGCAAGACCTGACGTTTGCACGCTCGGTGGTTTTACGGGCAGTATGAAAGTTTGTGCGCTTGCTGAAGCGCATCACGCGTATATCGTTCCGCACGTTCCCGTAAGCGTTATAAATATCGCGGCAAGTTTACATATGGCGTCGGTAATTCCCAACTTCTTGATTATGGAAACTTTCCCGCCAAAGACGTTCAAGCAGGCGTTGGACTGTATGGGCGATTATAAATTCAAACTTAAAGACGGATATATGGAAATACCCGACGGACCGGGTTGGGGTATTGAACTTGCGGATAACGTTGGCGAAATTCACCCTTACGTAACTATACCTTGGCGACTCGACCAACACAACTGCTACGGTGGCGCGGACACTACCAACAAAACAACCGAAAAATAGAATTTCAATGATAAAATAAGGAAAATTTTTTATGTTAAAAAATGCTAAATGGATATGGAATTCAACGGATTTTATTGATGACGAGTACGTTGATTTCTTATGCGACTTCGATATTAATAATCCGCACGGCGTAAGCCTTGATATTTCGGTGGACGGAACTTTTGCTGTTTACGTCAACGATAATTTAGCGGGGTTTGGCGAATGTTCTGACGATGAAAACAATAAAATTTACGATACTTTTTGCTTAGACAAGTTTGTTAAACAAGGGAAGAACAGTCTTTTGATAACCGTTTGGCATCACGGCGCACCTTGCGCAACCTATTCGGTGGCAAAGGCAGGGTGTATTTTCTCTATAACTGAAGGTGGGAAAGACGTTTTAAATAGCGATGAAAAGGTTTTGTCGCGCATTAACACTAACTTTAAAAACGGATACTGCAAGTACATAACGGGGCAGTTAGGCTTGAGTTATTATTACGATAACACCATAGATAACAACGCGCCGTTTACTTTTAGCGCTTTAATTGATAAGAGCAAAGACATCGAAAAGCGACCTATTAAAAACTTACTATTACTTGACAGAAAAGACACCAAGATTACTTATAACGGTAACTTAGTTACCATAGATTTAAGCGAAGAAACAGTCGGATTTTTAGACTTTTCGTTCGAGAGCGATAACGCTCAAGAACTAATTATTACTTACGGCGAACATCTTGACCAAAACGGAATGGTTTCAAGAATGATAGGACCGAGAGATTTTAGCGTGGAATATATGGCGAAAAAGGGCGAAAATAAATTTTTCAATCCTTTAAGACGTCTTGCTGGGCGCTATATCCAGTTCGAAGTAAAACACCCCGTTAAGATTGAGTATTTTACTCTAAGACCTGTTGTTTATCCCGTGAACGTCGTACCTTATAAGTTTGAAAATCCGTTACATAATAGAATTTATCAAACGTCGGTGCACACGCTTAAGTGCTGTATGCACGCGCATTATGAAGACTGTCCGTGGCGCGAACAAGCGCTCTATGCGTTGGACAGCAGAAACCAAATGCTTTGCGGTTACGTGGCGTTCAAAGAATACGACTACGCGCGCTATAATTTAGTGCTACTTTCAAGGTCGTACATCAAAGATTTAAAGGTGTTAAACCTAACGTATCCGCGCGATGCGCATCTTCCTATTCCTTTCTTTAGTCTTGCTTACGTTTTGCAAGTGGCTGAATACGTTAAGGCGAGCGGGGATTATTCGCTCTATAATCAAGTAAAACCCGTAATTGACGGGATTATGCAAGGGTTTAGCGACAGGATTGACGAAAACGGGCTTATCGCCAACCTACCGTATCCGTTCTGGAACTTCTACGAATGGACGGACGGCAATCATAACGAATGGGAA
>JAGCLN010000281.1 GCA_017646945.1 Clostridia bacterium
AACACCCCTAACTTAACAAAAAACTTTAAATATTTTTCCGTTTACGTTATCTCGCGATAATATTTTGTAAAGTTCATCGCCAGCGTCTTTCGCCGTAGGGATAGCCGATAAACCACTCTCTTTAACGAAAGACAATTTATCTTCCGTAGACAAGTGTTTATTCATATCGGTATCCACAAGACCAAATGCAACGGCGCAAACGTTAATACCACTACCGTCAAGTTCTTCCGCCAAAGCGCGAGTTAAACCTATAACGCCTGACTTAGTCGCCGTGTATAACGCTTCACAAGAACCGCCTTTTAAGCCAAAGATAGACGATACGTTTATTATCGTTCCGCCACCTGTGAGCATAGCGTTTATCGCATATTTATCAACGAGCATCGTTCCTTTTAAGTTTATTGAAATTAAACGGTCGATTTCATCTTCGCTTACGTCGACAAAAGGTTTTTGAATAAGACTAACGCCGGCGTTTGAAATAACCGCCGATACCCTACCGTAATCTTTTTTAACCGTTGCAAAAAGATTAGCAACGTCTCTCTCGTCGGCAACGTTGCACCTGTGCATAGGAATATTGTATTGCGTTTGTAAATCTTTAGCGCTTTTAGACGAATTGCAGTAAGTACCAACGACCATAAACCCTTCTTTTTTAAGCTTTATAGCCGTTTCCCTACCTATTCCTTGCGATGCGCCCGTAATAATTACCGTTGCCATAATAATGCAAAAACCTGACAGCGAAATTCTGCCAGGTAAAAAACAAATTACTTTTTAACTCTTTCCATATAGTCACCGGTACGGGTGTCAATACGGATAACGTCACCTTCGTTAACGAACATAGGCACTTGAATGTAAAGGCCAGTTTCGATTTTAACTTGCTTGGTTGCGTTAGTCGCGGTGTTACCTGCAACGCTGGGTTCAGCTTCGGTTACCAAGAGTTCAACGAAGTTTTCGCATTCAACAGAGAAAGCTTTACCTTTATAGAATTTAACCGTAACGGGATCGTTTTCTTTAACGTATTTGAGCGCGTCTTCAACTTGATCGTAGTTAAGCGGTTCCATATTGTACTCTTCATCCATGAAATAATAAAGTTCGCCATCGTTGTAAGAGTAAGTCATCTTCTTAGTTTCGATAATTGCGTTTTCGAACTTTTCAGTCGGGTTGAAAGTAATTTGTAAAACCTTTCCGTCTACTACGTTTTTAAGGGTCGTTCTTACGAACGCTGCGCCCTTACCCGGCTTAACGTGAAGGAAATCAACTACTTTGAAGATTTTTCCTTCGTATTCGATAGTTACGCCTTTTCTTAAATCGCCTGCTAATACCATATTTAAATTTTCTCCTTGAAAAATATTTTATATTTTAACCTTTGATAATCAAAAGGTCTTTATCCGTTGTCATCATAGATACGCATTTGCCGTTTTGCAAGGCAACCGTATCTTCAATTCGCACGCCGAACTCACCTTCAAGATACACGCCCGGCTCTATGGAAAATACCATTCCGTCTTTAAGTTCCGTTTTAGTTCTTGGGCTAAGCGTTGGAAATTCGTGAACTTTTACGCCTATACCATGCCCTAACGAATGAGTGAAATACTTGCTTAAACCAAACCTATCAAGTTCGTCTCTCGCAATCTTGTCCCCTTCAAAAGTGGTCATGCCAGAGCGAATTTCGTTAAACGCTTTTAAGTGCGCCGACTTCACCGCATTATATACCAACAAAAACTTCTCACTCGGCTCGCCGAAAAACAAAGTTCTCGTCATATCCGATATAAAGCCTTGATAGTTACAGCCAAAGTCTATCAAAATAGGCGTGTTCTTTTTAAGTTTAACGCTACCCGTTTTATAGTGGGGAACTGAACTACCTTTTCCGAACGCAACGATAGTTTTAAAGCCAACGCCTGCGCCTAACCTTTTAAAGTTATGTTCAAGCTCGGCGGAAAGTTCAAGTTCGGTTATTCCTTCTTTGATAAACGGCAAGGTGTTTAAGTACGCCCTTTCGGCAATCTCACACGCCGTTTTTATCTTGGAAAGTTCATCGCTCGTTTTAATTGACGCGAGCTCGTTATGCTCGCTCGTGTAATCGTAAATAGAATAGCCTTGTGAAAGCAAACTTTCGTACTCTTTTGCGCTCGTATAATCGTAAACGAGCCCAACTTTAACCACGCCATTTTCTTTCAAAAACGATTGATACGGGGTTTCGCTTTGAAGGTAAACCTTTGCGTTTGCTTGTTCGCAAGCGGCTTCGTAATACCTACCGTCAGTAAACAAGTGGTAATCGCCGTTTAAAATAACTAAAAAGCCATCGTCAACGGAAAAGCCCGTATAGTAAAATATCAAGTCACCATCGGTTAAAACTACCGCGTTTTGAACAAAATTTTGCATTGTATAAATATATTAACATATTTATTATATTAAGTCAAGGCTTACGCGAGATAAAAAGTATAAATACTTTCCCGTTTTTTAGCCTTTCATTTTTATTATACCACACCGCTTGTACCAAAAGTGCGACAAGGCTAAAATTTAAGGAATTTTGATAAATTTTGTCAAATTATTAAATTTCATCTCTCTTTTACGAAAAACGCTTGAATAATTTTTTGAAAAATATTATAATAGCCATATGAAGACGAAAGAACAGTTCAACGAAACGGTTGCATCTAATATTGCAAAGTATCGTAAATTTAATAATCTTACCCAACTTGCGCTTGCGGAAAAACTCAATTATTCCGACAAGGCGGTTGCTAAGTGGGAAAGTGGCGAAAGCTTGCCCGATTCATTCGTTCTATACCAAATCGCATCTATTTTCGGCATAACTTTAAACGACTTACTCTCTAACAGAAAGGGTGTAAAAATTCCGTCTACTAAGATTAAATCAATAGTAGTACCCACCCTTGCAGACTGTATCGTTTGGCTAGTTGCTTTAATTTCTTTCATCACGCTTAGCGCCGTATTTAACGGCGAAGTTAAAAGTTGGCTTTCGTTTATAGTTGCTATCCCCGTAACGTTCATTTTGTTTTTGATATTTGCTTGCATCTACAAAAACTTGCTAGTTCAATTCATATCAATTTCAGGTATAATTTGGTCAACTTTACTTACCGCTCACCTATTCTTGATAGGAACGCTTTCAATTGCAAGCTACCTCTACTTTATAGGCATTCCCATTCAAATTGCGTTTATCATAAAATACGCGGGGTTATTTATGCCTTTACTAAAAAATTTGAAAAAGAAAGCAAAGTCTTAACGGCTTTGCTTTTTACATTAAAAAACCGTGCAATCGCACGGTTTTTTTAAATTGAATTATACTTTTCCATCATATACTTAGCGTCGATATCCTGCGTGCCTGCGCTTTCGGAAATAACGTAAGGCGCAATTCCCTTTTGCTTGATTGCAATTATGAAATCATCGGGATTTGGGCCGTACTCGGTATCTTCAAAAGTAAGGTGCTTTACTTCGCCTTTTGCCGAATACATTATCTTTGAAAAGTGAACGTGCATTTCGTTTAATTTTTCATAGCCTAAACCCTGCTCGATAGCGTTAAAAATATCCAAGTAGTCTTGAACGGTTTTTAACGAGCCTTGCCAAAGTGAATTTACGTGACCAAAGTCAACGCAAGGATAATAAAAAGGCGCAATCTTACAAAAATCTACGATTTCACTAACCGTTCCTATTTGAGCCGATTTACCCATCGTTTCAGGGCAAATAATCATATCGGAAAAGCCTTCGCTTCTAATTTTATCGGCTAAAACGCAAAGCCTTTCGTTAGTCAGTTTAACCGCTTCTTCCCTACTCAACTTACCTTGCGCCGCAGGGTGAAATACCGCCCTTCTCGCGCCCATAAGTTTACCTGCTTCAAGCGAAGATAAAACGTAGCCGTAAGAGTTTAAAACCTTTTGCTCGTCAACGCCGGCAAAGTTGATAAAGTAAGGACAATGCACGCTAATTTCAACACCTGCATCGCTAAAACTTTCGCCTATTTCTCTCGCCTTTTGCGGTGATAAGTTAACGCCCCTGCCAAAAGAATATTCAAAGGCGTTAAGACCTAAATTTTTAACCCAAACCGCAGAGTTTGAACTGCCCGAAAAACCGCTTGCGTGGTATAACTCGCTATTGCCACTCGGCCCGAATTTAATCATAAAATAAAACCTTTATCCTTTGCTAATTGTTCAATAAGTTCATCTAAAGATGAAAACTTAATAATATCCCTAATTTTGTCTTCAAAATACACGGTGATATTTTTGCCGTATAAATCGCCGTTAAAGTTCAAAATATGCGCTTCAACAACGTAGTTAAAACCGTTTACGGTGGGTTGCTCGCCACAGTTGGTAATCGCTTTATAAAACACGCCGTCTACGTCAACAACAGTACTGTAAACACCGCTTGCCAAGGGGAATTTTTCTTCGCTTATTTTTAAGTTAGCCGTTGGGAATCCTATTTTTGCGCCAAGACCTTTACCTCTAAGCACTTCTCCGCTTATAAAATACCTATCGCCAAGATAGAAATTCGCCTGTTTAATATCGCCGTTTGATAAAGCGGATTTTATTTTAGTTGAAGAATATTTTTCATCGCCGTCATACAAAAGTTTTTGCGTAATAACCCTATCCTCGCCAAAAAATTGAACGAGAGTTGAAACGTTACCTTGAGCGCCGTTACCAAAAGTAAAATCTTCGCCAGAAACCACCTTTTCAACGTTATATAACGCGGTAATTTCTTGCAAAAATTCCGTCTTAGTCTTGCTCATAAACGCCTTATCAAGCGGTTTTACGATTATAACTTCTATGCCGAGCGAAGAAATTTTGCGAATTCTTTCTTCAAGCGAAAATACGTCTTTTTTACATTTTCCGCCCGTGAAAATAAGCGCGCCAGCAACCTTAGAATGCTTTTTTGCAAGGTTTACGGCGCACGTTAAAACGGCTGTGTGCCCTTTATGAACCGCGTCAAAATAACCGAGCGCAAGTATTAAATTTTCGGGCGAAGTTTCACCGTAATTTACAATCTTCATAACTCTTTAATAAAAGCCTTTATCTTTAACGATTTGTTTTGCGCTATGCCAACGCCTATAAACGAATTGTCGTTAGCGTAAACGGAATATACGCCGTCTTTTTTATCAAAAGTGAAAGGTCTACCGTTTATTAGTTCAACGGTATCACTTTCGTTTAAATACGCTTTTTCAAGCGTTAAAACGCTATCGGGCGGTGTGATAAGGTCGTTTAAATTTTCAACCTTTCTCAAATTTTCTTCGGTAATAGCGTTTTCAACGCTAAACGCTCCGCTCTTAGTTCTTTTAAGTTTGGTCATAGTACCGTAAGTGCCGAGTGCTTTTGCCATATCGCGACAGATTGCGCGAATATACGTACCGCCCTTACAAGTAATTTTAAACGAGCCGACGCCGTTTGAATAATCAAGCATCAAAATCTCGTCGATTTCCACCTTTTTAGCCTTTAATTCAAACTCTACGCCACGGCGAGCCAAAGCGTAACCCCTTTGCCCACCAACGTTTTTTGCGCTGAATAACGGCGGAATTTGGTCAACAACGCCAACGAGTGACGGTATCGCTTT
The DNA here is from genome assembly GCA_017646945.1 of Clostridia bacterium. GTDB lineage: Bacteria > Bacillota > Clostridia > Christensenellales > Borkfalkiaceae > HGM11412. The sequence goes on from JAGCLN010000281.1 coordinate 5,545, forward strand.
TAAAACGTCTTCCTTGCTTGGAATTAAACCGCCTTCGCAAACGATATTGCCACCCCTATCCAAAGTATCCGTTTCGTAACCGAAAGTAAACTCTGCGATATATTCTTTTTGTTTATCAAGCATATAGTCAAAAAGCCTTGTAGACTTGCCGATTGCAAGGGGTAAAACACCTTCCGCAAGCGGGTCCAAAGTGCCTAAATGCCCTA
>JAGCLN010000282.1 GCA_017646945.1 Clostridia bacterium
AAAGATAAAAATTGCTCGTTAGAAACAAACTGGTCTTTTTCAGGGTATTTAAGTTCAAAATAACGGTCGTACTCTTCAAGGTAAAAATACGTTTCATCTAAAACCGCATCTTCATCTTCACGGCAACTTGCATCCATACTTATAAAGAAATTAAAGTCGAATAAGTCAGTCATATCAGCGGTAATTTCATCAAGTTCAATATCCATTCTACCCTTGTTTTCTTGAACTTGTTCGCAAAGAGTGTAAAGCCCCATATTTTCGCCGTTAAGGTAAACTTCAACTTTGTGCGGAGTAGGAGTAAACGCTAAGTCGGGCATTTGCGATGCCAACTTGAAAGCAGAATAGTTGCGAAGCCCAGACGGGTCTAAATATTCAGCAAGTAGCACCCAACTTTTAGCCTTTTCTAAACCAAATAACGATTGCTTGCTATCAAACTTTATTCTATACGGTTTTTTAGCAAAATCTTTAGTTGAATTACCCCTAAGCCTAATTCCACCTTCAACGTTAGTTAAAGGATTATCAACCTTTTCTAAAGAAAAGGTCATATCGGTATAATCTATCTTTGAATCAATGCTCGCGCCGTTCGTGTTAATTTTAATAACGGGAACTTCGTAAGGCGTAGGCTCTTCGCCATTAGTTTCGCCACCGTTTTCAGCGCCATCTTCAACATTAGAATTACCACCATTAGTACCGCTTGAAATGTTTACCGTGCAAGAAACTAAAAAGAAACATAAACACGCCGTCAATAATATAGATAATGCTTTTTGCATCAATTTGGGCATAAAACACCTCTTTAATATAATGAATTTATTATACCATTTTTTCTTGAAAACTGTCAATATCGCAATAACTTTAATAATCGATTATTTATATATTGATATCCTTTTAAAATTGTGTTAAAATACTGTTATATCAAACTAAAGGTAAAAGTTATGTTTAAAAAATTATTGCATTTATCGTTAACGTTTTCGCTCGCAATATCAGTTGCGCTAATATCTGGTTGTAACGCATCGGTAACTAGCACTCCAAACTCAATGAGAGGAATACTCCGCCCTCAATCAAGCGCAAGCAGAGAAGATATACTTGCTGACGCAATCATTATTAGAGAGCGCCTTGTAAAATTTGGATTGCCCTACGCAAGTGTTTTTGTAAATGAAGATGACGAGGGAAGTCATATCGTCATAGAAACGCCCAAAATGGACGATATTGACGTTATTATAGAACTTATAACCAACGTTGGCACACTTTCATTTACCGATACTAGTGGCACCGTTTATCTTACAAATAGTGACGTTAAAAAGGCTAGCGCCGGTTACGATGACAACGGTGCACCCGTAATAATCTTAGAACTTACCCCTAATGGAACTTCCAACTTCTCTTTAGCAACGGAGCAACTAACCGGGAGAACTATGTATATTATGATTGATGGCAACATTGTATCTGCGCCAGTAGTTAATGAAAAAATTATAACAAGTAGCTTATACGTTACCGGGCTCGAAGAATACGAACACGCAAAAGCGTTAGCAATCGTAATAAACTCCACACTTCTTCACGTAAATTACGACGTATATGGTTTTATAGATTTAACTGAAGAATAAAAA
>JAGCLN010000283.1 GCA_017646945.1 Clostridia bacterium
GATTTTGCAAACGAAAAATGGCCACCGATTACGGTAGCCTTTTTTTAAATTGCAATAATTATAAATCGTCTGCATCTTGAACGGGTTTTTCGCCGTCAATTCCTTTTCCGGTATAACTACCAAGCGGGTCAAAATTAGATGCAAAACGCTTTTTTCTTTTTTTCATTACTTGCAATTTTCAGTTGACTTCGCTTTAGACTTAGAAGAATTTTTAGTGTTTTCAGTAGTCTTGTTTGAAGCCTTGGAGTTTTTAGAATTTTTAGCGTTCTTCATACCTTACCTCCCGAAAATAAGTGTTTGCACAATAATATTTTTTATACAATATTTTAAAAATTTGTTCTAATAAAGAAAAATTTTGAGTAACATATAGCAAACGATAAAGGAGATTTGTTATGAGCGATTTAGAATACGTAAAAATGCTTGAAGTACCCGTAAGTTCAAGCGAAGTTATTTTTAAGCCGATAAAAGTAAAGAAAAAGGACGTTAAAAAACGCGTTATCGAAAAAGTGAACGGCGAAACCGATAAAGAGAGCGCCGCTAGAAATAAGGAAAAGAAAAACCTTTTTAAATTCTTAAAGGTTAAGCGCGTAAAGAGAGAAAAACTTCCAAGGCAAGAACCGTCAGTAGAAATTAAAAACGGTGGGTTTGATATCGTTTCAATGCAAGTGGTTACGATATTCGTGCTAATCGTAGGTATAATTTTAACTAATATCTTTTTTGAAAATAGCGGTATGAACAGGCTTATGCGCTCGGCGTTTAATAACGAAGAAGCAAGCCTTAATAAAGAGTATAGTGATTTCACCGCGCTATCGCCGTCAAAGAGCGGTGACGTTTCCTTGCAAGACGGCGTTATGACCGTTTTAAAAGGTAGCGTATATTCCCCGTGTGACGGTATGGTGGAAAGCGTTGTTTTAGCCGATAACGGCGGTTACGTTGTTACCATTTCTCACAGCGATAGTTTTTCAACTGTGATTAGCGGGCTTGAAAGCGTATACGCAAGCGTGGGCGAAAGCGTATATTCAACTATTCCCGTAGGGTTTAGCGCAGGCGAAAGCAACGTTAGTATGTTTAGTAACGATGCAATCTTAACTTCTTACGTTATTTCTAACGACCGTATCGAGTGGATTTAAAAGATGACCAAATTAAGATTTAAACTGCACCCTTTATTTATACTTTTTGGAATATACTTTGCCTTTACCGGCAAAGTATTTTCTTTTATAATCTACACGCTAACTGCGGTAATTCACGAACTTGGGCACTTTTATTCTTCTGAAAAAAAGGGCTACGCCCTTAAAAAGATAGTTTTAATGCCTTACGGCGCGCTTATTGAAGGAAACGTGGGCGAGTTAAAGTATAGTGACGAATGTAAAATCGCACTTGCAGGCCCGCTTATAAACGGAATTATCGCCGTGGTTTTTATAGCGATTTGGTGGGTTTTTCCGATAACTTATCCGTTTACAGAAGAAATAGTTATAGCAAACCTATCGCTTGCGCTTATCAACTTGCTGCCTTGCTATCCCCTTGACGGGGGTAGGTTTCTACTTGCAACGCTATCTTTAAAAACGAGTAGAAAAAAAGCAAAAATTATAGTTAAAACGCTCGGCGTAACCTTTTCGCTTTTACTTCTCGCGCTATTTATCTATTCTATCTTTGAAAAGTTAAATCTAACCTTACTGTTTTTTGCATCTTTTATTTTCGTAGGTGCGGTATTTGAGCAAAAGGACGGCGAATACGTAAAGATATTTTCAAGCCTAACCTTTAAGAAGGTTACTTTTCCAAGAGAAGTTAGAAGGGTTGTGGTTGGCGGTGATAGTTTAGTAAAGAGTTTGTATCCCTTTTTAATGGACGGCTTTTACTATGAAATAGAAATTATTTTAGACGATGGCGAAGTGATTTTAAAAGGCGAGAATTTAAATCGCTTTTTATATAGCCAAAACGGGTATGAAAAATTAAATAGCGCATTAAAAAAGTTCACGAGTTAATCGTGAACTTTTATTTTTTAATCGCCTGTTACAACAACGTTTTCGAGTGAGAATTTAAGATATCCCCTATCGCCGAAGCGAGTGTAGGTAGTAACGAGTCTGTGCCTGTGAGTATCTCTATCTTGAGCGAAGTATGCTTCAAGGGGGTAACCAGAGAAAGTATCGTTAATAACCATTTCAATATGAGCGCAGGAAATTTCAGGATTTTCTACCGATAAGTCAACGCCGTTTAAAGTGTAGTTAGCAAAGTTTTCAACGTGCAAGTCGCTGTTTTTATTGTAACCGTACATATTCATATCGAACATTTTATTACTAAGCACGTCAATCGTTCTAAACGACCTTGAAAAACTCTTGTCTACGTTGAAAAGCCTTGGTATTAAAAGAAGAAGGTCGTTATCAATATAGGTTTTCTTGTTAAACTTTTTAAAAGTGAAGGTTTGTTCGTTAACGCCCAGGCCGTTTATATCGCTTTCTTTTAAAACTGCAGTAGCGGTCGAGCCGGAATAAGTTATAAGGTAATTGTATTTATAGTTTGAAGAATCGCTTGAATAAACCTTTTCGGTTTTGATAGGTTCAAGCGTGTCTTTAAACTCAGACTTTGTTGAGAAAGATTCGTAGAAAGTTCTTATAACCTTATCGCCGTTCTCGTCTTCCACTTCGCCGGTAAAGGTAAGGCTAAAATTCGTTTCGTAAACGTAGTAGTTGCCGTTATCCGTTTTGGTTTGAAGGGTTGTGGTGTACGAGCCGTCAAGAATTTCAATAGTAGAAGTTTTATCGGCAAGTTCTTCTGTATTGATAGGCGTGGTGTGAACTAACGAAACGCCATAAGTTGAAACTTCGCTCCAACCCGGCTTAAAAGCAGAAGTGTTTTTAAACCAAAGGTAACCGTTTATTGAAAGGCTTGTTGACGAGCAAGCGGTCATCGCCAAAACGCTCACCAATAAAGCCATAAGTAAAGTTAATCTTTTAAAAAATTTCATAATATTCTCCAAATACTATTTCATTATATCACACAATTTAAAAAAAGCAAAAGTAATTTAGAAAATATCTTTAAAACTTGGTGAAAATATGATAAAATATTCGTAATGAATATTTATTTGGCAGATACTACCGCTAAAACAGTTCAAACCACGGCGGAAGTAGTAAAAAATTTAATAAACGAAGGCAAAAAGTGTATCGTTTTTTCGGAAGATAAAATAACTCTTTCTTTGGAACTTGAAATAGCTTCGCGTTTAGGCGGTGGCTTTTTCGATGCGGAAGTAACAACTTTTAAAAGATACCTTTCTTCAAAAAAGGCTAACGCTATCGTTTTATCTAAAGAAAGTTCGGTAATGATAGTTAGAAAAATCATTTCCGACTTAACTCGTGAGTTCGAGTGTTTTAAAAGTTCGTTAAATTCGCCGAGTATCGCGCTCGTTATATACGAACTTATTTCTCAGCTTGCCAGCGCAAAGGTAACCCCGCAAAAACTCAAAGACTTAATGGTTAACGACAATAACTTGACCCCTGCGTTAAAAAGTAAGATTAAAGACGTTGTTTGCGTTTACGAAGAATATCAAAACAGAGTTAGTAAAGCCGGCGTTTACGACAGTTACGAGTACTTATAGATAATTCCTGAAATTTGTGAAAACGATAGCGAACTTAGTAGTCTTGCCGTTGTCGTTTCAGGCTTTCAGTCGGTTACCAAACAACGCTATGACGTTTTGGAAGTCTTAAACAGGGTGGCGGATAGTTTTACCGCAATCGTGCCTTACGATGAAAACAGTTCACTTTACACGGGTGAAACTTACTTCAAACTTAAAAAGATAGATAAAAACGCCGAAGTTATAAACGCGTGCGGAAACCTACCCGAAGAAGCGGAATTTATAAAACGCAATCTTTTCACGCCCGTAGGTGAAGACTTCGAGCCTATGCAAACTAATAACGTTACTCTCTATGAAGCAAGTGACGTAACCGATGAAGCGGAATGGCTTGCGAAAGACGTTGTGTCCGCAGTTCGCGATAACGGTTTAAGGTATAAAGATATAGCCGTGGCGGTAGGTAGTTTGGCTGATAGTTTACCCGCAATCGAAAGGGCGCTTGGCGATTATAACGTGCCGTATTTCGTTGAAAAATCAACGGCGTTAGCAGAGCACCCCGTATGCGAGTTTATACTTAACTTTTTAGATTTTATAAGAAGGGGCTTAACCGCGCGTGACGGGGTTAAACTCATAGAGTCCGGTTTATTTGTTCCCGATAAAAAATTAGCCGATAGGTTGGTTAATTACGTTTATAAGAACGCAATCACAAGGCGCGCGTTCAAAAAAGAATTCGTAGCGAAAGATAAAAATTTAAAAGAATTTGAACTGATTAGGCAAACGATTATAGCCATTGAAGAAAAGTTCTCTTTAGCAAAAACGGTTAAAGATTACGCTATGGCGGTACGGAATTTATTAGCGTGTTCAAACGCCCAAGTGAACCTCACCAACTTAACCGAAGCGCTTAAACAGTCCAACCGTCCTTTGCTTGCCGATTTTAACGGCAAGGTGTTTGATAAGATTGCGTCTTTATTATCGCAAATGGAAATGGTTATGGGCGATTCGGCGGTTTCCGCGCTCGACTTTAAAAACCTTTTCATAAGCGGTGCGGTTGGAACGCAGATAAGTTCTATTCCTATTTCAAACGACGCGGTGTATATAGGCGAGTGTAAAGACGTTAAGATAAAGAGCGCAAAAACCCTTTACGCCGTTGGTCTTAACGGTGACGTGCCCTTTACTCAAAGCGACACGGCGCTTTTATCCGATAGTGATTTAAGCGTTTTAGACGGGTTTGATTTAATAATCGAACCCAAGATAAAGTCGGTTAACCTGCGCGAAAAGGAAAACGTTGCCGTTTCCCTTTGCTCGTTTACCGAAAAACTCAAAATTTCCTATTCTACTGAAAAGGTAGACGGAACTAAGAATTTTAAGTCGGATGCGGTTAAATCGCTTGCCGACCTATTTGGCTTAGCGCCTTTTACAAAGAAGACGCTCGGTTTATGCGACAACGTGAAATCGCTTAGCGACGGGTTTGTTAACGAAACCACGGCGCTTATGGAACTTGCTAAAAATTATCCGCAGTATATGCTTAATGAAAAGGACGTTCAAAGCCAAGTTGCATCATTTTACAAGGCGACCGAAATTTTAGGTAAAGGCGAATTAAAGGCAAAGGCGAACGAAATCTTCTTAGAAAAGAACAAGGTAAAATCAATTAAAGCGGGGGATAATTTGAGTGTTTCCAAAGGCGAAATTTCGGCAAGTATGCTCGAAACTTATTTTTCTTGCCCGTATAAAAATTACGCGTCTTACGTTTTAAGGTTGCAAGAAAGCCCCGTGCCTGACGTTAAGGTTAACGAAACGGGTACTTTACTTCATAAGGTAAACGAAATTTATGCCGACAATATTGCAAAGGTTAGCGATAAAATAAGTTCAGACGCGCTCGTTTGCGATATTTATAACAAACTCAAAGAAGACGACGAGTTTAAAAAATATAGCGCAACCCCTCAAACGAAGGCGGTTTTAGATAGGCTTATTAAAGAAAGCAAAAAGGTTTGCTATAACATTTATTCTTCAATTTCTTCTTCCTCTTTCAAAACGCTTTACCAAGAAGCCGAGTTTGGCAAAAACGGTGATTTCAAAGGCATAGAGATTGAGCCGAAAAGCGGTAAAATTTCTATAAAAGGAAAGGTTGATAGGGTTGACGGATACTCTAATTACGTTAGAATTATCGACTATAAAAGCGGTAAGATTGACGATAGCGAAGAAAGTTTCTATACGGGTAGAAAAATTCAACTCTACCTTTATTTAAACGCGTTCGTTAGCGATACGATAAAGCCTGCGGGGGCGTATTATTACCCTGTTAAAGACGAATATTCTAAAGAGCCCGATAGGTTTGCGATGTACGGCAAGACCGTAGATACGGAAGAGATTGTGATTGCAACCGATAAAGAATTAGAAGAAGAAAACGAATCGAAGATTGTAAACGTTAAATACAAGAAAAATAGTTCTAACGGCAAGCGCGAACCATACGCATCGGCAGACGTTTTGAGTGAAGAAGATATGTATAAGTTTATGAATTACTCAAAACTTTTATCCGCAAACAGCGTTGATGAAATTCGCGGTGGTTACATTGAAGCAAACCCTTACGACGGGGCTTGTAAGTACTGCGTATACGGTGGTATGTGTAACTTCTGCCATAGCGAAGGCGACCTTTATAGAAAGGTTGACAAAATAACCGTTTCAACTATTACAAAAGCGGTAGATATAGCGGAAAAACAAACTGATAAGGCGGAAAACGGCGATGAGTAAAGTGGAACTTACTGAAAAGCAAATACAGGCTATTAGTCACGGAAAGGGCAATGCGCTCGTATCCGCATCGGCAGGCTCTGGTAAGACGCACGTTGTTATCGAGAGAATTATCCGCTTAATTATCGAAGAAAAAGTGCCGGTGAAAAAGGTGCTTGCGTTAACGTTTACAAAACTTGCCGCCGAAGAGATGAAAGAAAAACTCAAAAAGGCGCTTACTAAAAAATATTTAGAAACGAAACAATCGTGGCTTAAAGACGAACTTGACGACGTCAACTTAGCCGATATTTCTACGATAGATTCTTTCTGCTCAAAACTCGTAAAAAAATACTTCTACGTAATAGGCGTTGACGCAAGCGTTCAAGTTTTAGAAGAAAGCAAGAAGAAAAGGCTTTGCGAAACGGCTATGGACGAACTCTTTGACGAACTTTACGAAAGGGAAGATAAAGAGTTTTTAAACCTTGTGTCAACCTTTGGTAAATACCGTTCCGACAGAGACCTTAGAAAAGTAGTTTTGAAACTTCACGAGTTTTCCGAAAGAGCAAACGGCATTGACGGTTTGCTTGAAAAATCCAAGCACTTATACGAAAACGCTCAAGATTTATTGCAGGCGGAACTTAAAGGCGATATTTTAGAGATTGCAAAGTACTATTCGTTCGAGTTTGAAACGCTTGAAAAAGCTTTCGTTCAAGATAAAGCAAGAAAAGAAATTGCCGGCAAGTACAAGGCGCTTTTGAGCGAAATGGCAAACGCCGAAGACTTGTTTGATTTTTTCAAGGCGTATAACTTAGTTCAAATCAAACTCACTAACACCAAGCGCTATGAACCCGAACTTGCGGTTGCGCTTTCGGATACTGTTAACGAGTACAAAAAGAGAATACAAAAATACGCCGAGATTTTCGGCGTTGATAAGGGTGAAGACGCTAAGAATTTAATAAGCAGTTATAAACTCATCGAAGGTCTTGTTTCGCTCACTAAGGGGTACGACCTAGCGCTTTCAAAGTTAAAAGTGGAAGAAAACGCCGTTGACTTTGCCGATATCGAGCGCTACGCTTTACAACTTTTAAAGGTTGAAGAAATTAGAAACGACGTTTTAAGCCTATACGATTACGTCTTTATCGACGAGTATCAAGACGTTAACAACCTTCAAGAAGAAATTTTAAACGCCGTAACTAACGACAACGCGTTTATGGTAGGTGATAGCAAGCAGTCGATTTACGCTTTTCGCGGTTGCAATCCCGAGTATTTTACTACCAAATACAACCTTTACGATAACGGCGGTGGGCAAGCGATTTCGCTTGATAGTAATTTTAGAAGCGCGCCTGCCGTTGTAAACGGCGTTAACTCGATATTTAAAAGGGTTATGACGAAAGATTACGGTGGAACGGACTATGCTGATAAACTTATGGTCTACGGCGGTTTGTACGGCGACTATCAGGGCGTTTGCCAAATTCACCATATTCCGCCCGTAAAAAAAGAAAAAACGGGCGAGATTGAAAGGGGTATTTATTCCGTTAAAGAAACCACCGAAAAGAAAGAAGTAGAAGACGTTTTAGGCGAAGTAAAAGTCATTTGCGATATTATTAAAGACCGCTTAGGCAAGAAGTATTACCGCTTAAAAGACAGTAAAAGGGAAGCCGGTTATGAAGAGATTACCTACGGCGATATTTGTATTCTTTTGCGTAGCACTTCTACCGAAACAAGGCTTGCAAACGAACTTATTCAATCGCTAGTAAAGTTAGGTATCCCCGTCAACACAACGGCAAGTAGAGATATTAAGGAATACCCTGAAATCAAGGTTTTAATAAACCTTTTATCCCTTTTAGTAAACGCCGAGCGCGACGTTCCGCTCGCAACGGTAATGCTCTCGCTTTGCGGTTTTAGTGAAGATGAGCTTGCCGATATCAAAAAGGAATACAGGTGCGATTACGATTCGAGTTTTTACGAGCTTGTTGAGAAATATTCTTCGCTTGATACCCCCCTTGCTAAAAAGTGTGAAAACTTTATCAAGTGGTTAAAGGAAAAACGCCTTATAGCCGAGTTTTTAAGTGTTGAAGAATTGTTTAGCGCCATCTTAAAAGAAACGGGATACTTAGCGAGAGTAACCGCGTCTAACTTCGGTATGGCAAGGATTAAAAGGATAGAAAGGTTTATTGCCGAAAGCATTGTGGGTGGTAAAAAACTTCGCGTTATCGAGTTTGAGAACCATATTGAAGACGTGCTTGATGACCTTGCCGTTGCTGAATCTTGCGGGGACAATACCGTTAAGATAATGACGATGCACGCGTCAAAGGGCTTAGAGTTCCCGATAGTTATCGTTGCAGGGCTTAACAAGAAGTTCAACGATGGTGATAAGAATTTAGAAGTGGTATATGAAAAAAATACCGGCTTAGCGTCAAAGAGTTACAATGAAGAAACGATGCTCGTTAGCGAAAACTCTGCAAGGTCGCTAATAAAAGCAAGGATAGGCAAGGCTTTGCAAGTTGAAGAATTAAGGCTTTTCTACGTTGCAATCACAAGGGCTAAGTGCGAACTTTATATGTTAACCAGCGCCGAGAATATCAACTTTGAGTTTAATAAGGTTAAAGTTAATTCTATGAGTGATTTTTTAACCCAAGGCGAAGTTGAAGTTATTACCCACGGCGAAAGCGAAGAAGAAGTCAAAGAAGAAATCAAAGAGTTATTCGAAAACGGCAAAGCCGTAGCGGGTAGAGAAATTGAAAGCGAGTTAACTGATAAAATACGAGAAAATTTATCCTTTATTTATCCGCACGAAGACGAAATCAATCTTCCCGTAAAAACTTCCGTATCAGACGTTAATAAGCACGAAGACGACGAGCACTTTGCCCGTACCGACAAGTACGGTTGGTCAAGTTCTGAAAAAGGCACGGCTTATCACAGGTTCTTTGAGCTTATTGATTTCTACGGCGAAGTTAGTGAAAAAACGCTTGAAGATTTCGTATCTAACGGTTTAATGCCGAAAGAGCAAGCCGAGTTTATTGAGGTTGAAAAGGTAAAAACGATATTAAAAATGCCGTTGTTTAGCGAGATAAAAGGCAAAAAACTTTTAAAAGAACAAAAGTTTTGCCATTTAGTTTCCGCGAACGAGATATACGGCGTTGACTCGACTGAGAAAGTGCTTATCCAAGGTATTGCGGACTTGATTGCGATTGACGATGACGGCGCAATTCTTATCGATTACAAGATTTCAACGATAGAAAGCGAAGAAGATATTATAAAAGCGTATAGAACGCAAATGCTTCTTTATAAAAACGCTATCGAAGTGATTTTGAAGTTAAAGGTTAAAAAAGTGGTTTTAGTGAACGTTTTACAAGCCAAAACCATAGAAGTAGAATAAAACTTTAAAAGGGTGGAAATAATAGTTCTATGTTAGAATTTATTACTTCCGCCCTTAATTTTTTATCCCAACCGCTTGGCGAGTACGCGTATATTATAGCAACTTCGCTTTTTATATCGAACGTCGCCTTGTTTTTTATTGATTTTATCATTTTGCTCGGCTTTAAAAAAAATAAAGACGGCGGTTACTTTTTATGCTTTTCACTCGTAAGTTTTATATCAGCGGCGTATTTTACCGTTCAAGACGTAACTACCACTAAGTTAGCATTTTCTTCTTATGAAAAAGCGTACGCGTTTTTAACCGTTTATCTATCGCTCATATTTATATTTTACGCTTGCATTAAAACCGTTAAAAAGCCGAAAGCCGAAGTGGTTAATAAAAACGCCCCGATTAAAGACCACGAAGAATGTGTTCCACTATCTACCGCCGTTAAGTATTTTAAAAAAGACGAAATCTTTTCAGGCTATTTAGACGTATCCTACGTAAAACAACTAATTTTAGAGTTAAAACAAAAACCGCTTACCGATAGCGATTATAGTGAGATTGAAGAGTTGGAAGTTTATCTATTAAAGTTCATAACTCGCCAACCCGATAGCGACGAAAGAGTTGTTCTATCACAAAAACTTTCAATGCTAATAAAAAAACTCGCCCTTTACGCGAGTTAAAAAAGCCCACCGCTTTGCGGTGGGCTTTAATCGTTTTAAGCAAGTGAAGTTTTGGTAAAAGTTAAATCGCCGAGTTTAACAAATCTTGTTGCGTCTTTGGCGCGAACGATTTTGTTTCCGTTATTGTTTTGGTCCATAGCCGTTCCGTTTTGGTAGTCAAGCGCGGAAACGCTTGTGCCGTAAGCCATATAAACGTCGCCAACGATATCGATAAGAGCGATGTTTGAAATTCCGTAAATACTGTGAACATCGGCAACTAATGTGTTGTTATCGTTATTTGTAAAGTCAGTTCCAAGCCTTAACTGAACGTTCGTTCTACCGCCGTAAACCGCGGGTCTATGCTGAGTTTCGCCGTTGTAGATATTATATGCGTACAAAATGCTGTTTGCATAATTGATAATTCTTGGTCTGCATTGAATACTGCCTTTTACGTTGGTGGGGGTTGACCAAGTTTTGCCCATATCGGGCGAAGTTATAAGCGAGATAGAGTCGCTTTCACGATTAGTTCTATAAATGCCGTAAATGGTGCTATCCATTATGGCGTAGTCGAATTCGTATTGAACAAGGTTAGGCATAACCGCAAAAGGTTCAAGCGTTGCTAAGTTATCATAGGAACGGAAAAGTATCGGTTGAGCAAGGTAACTAGTTATAACACCGTAAACGCAGTTTTTACCCTTTTCGTCCTTACCGCGTTTAAGAGTGGAACAAGAGATGTTTGCTTCATCGTGATAATCGCGTTCGTAACCGGTAAAGCCTTTCGATTGAAGGTAGTTAAATTGATTGATAGTGTTAAGGGGAACTTTAGAGCCGTCTTCAAGCTTGATTTTAACTTCTCTTTCTTCGGACAAGGTGTCGTATAAATAATTATATTCCTTATAAACGGTATAGTGTTCGGAACTGTCTTGCGACATACTGTTTTTCTCATAAAAAACTCTTACTGTACCGCTACCGATATATAAAACTTGCGGTCCGTAAACGTTTGCTTCTTTGGCGATTTCAATAGTTTTAACGTTTGTTGGTTGAGAAGCGGGGAAGCACGCTAAATGGATTCTGCCTCTCGATTCGCCGTAGTTACCGAATAATCCCACTAACAAGGTTGAGTAAACGATGCCGTACTGCGTGTCGAACGCAAGTTGTGGTCCGTCGCTACAAGTGGTGGTAAGCCCGTCTGAAATTTGAACTGAACTATCTAAAACGTCGCTCGTTACCATTTCAGGCGCAGGCGTTTGGGTAGGCGTGTCGTCTTTATCGCAAGCTACTATGCAAAGCGAAAGAGTTAATACGGTTAATAAAGAAAGTAATTTTTTCATAAAATACCCCAACTATTAAATATTGCTAATTAATTATAACCTTTTTAATTTGAAATGTAAATTGAAAAAACAATAAAAATCTTGCAAATCTTGCAAATCTTGCAATCTAGATAACTTTAAAAGGTTTTATGGCACAAATGAAAAAAGAACGAAGAGTTTGCTTCGTTCTTTTTTATTTGCGTTAGTTGTGTAAAAAGTCAATTTTTGCCCTATTTTAAAGGGTTGCACTTACAAAAAGTCAAAATCTCTAAAATCGCCCTGCTTTTATAGGATAAAACTACAAAATGACTACACCTTATTATTTTCTTATAAAACAATTTTCCCTTTCTTCTATCCCAAACAATTGCTTTATATTAAATCCAACCGTATCGACAAACTCTTTACTTCCACGATAAAAAACTATTTTATACGCTTTTTCTTCCATATCATAGCACACTCTACCACGCGGCAAAGTATCAAATTTATAACTACTGTATTTCCCGTCGCATTGTTCTTTAGTAAGCTTTTCCCAAACGTCTTTGTGCTGCTTACTATACGTTAATAACATTTCTTCCGATTGATAACCGTCAGGATATTCTTCAATGTCAAATATAATATCAACATCCAAAAGAGCAGCCACCCAAAAAACCCCTACTTTAACCATCAACGCAACTCTCCTACTTCGTCCATTTAATATAAATAGCAGTTGAAATCACAAGTGAAATTATCAACGATAAAATGACCGTTAACC
>JAGCLN010000284.1 GCA_017646945.1 Clostridia bacterium
CATTATAATCTCCGTAAAAATATAACTTATATGATTATATCATATAACAAAAATATTATCAAGCGTTTATAGGGGTTATAAATCAAATCTATCAAGGCTTGTACCTTCACTATCTTCACGAGCAAGTTTTTTATCTTTTAAAACTATACCCTTTACCAAGGTTGAATTTCCATACTTGCCTTTAATATCGGTAACTGCGGAATTAAGCTTCAATTTCTTCTCGTAAAAATCCCCGTCGAGCGATATTTGGCGCGCCGTATCGTCGAACCCAGATACAGATAAACCTATCGTTCTAACACCAACGCTTAAATCGTAATTTTTCTTAAATAGTTCAAACGCAAAGTTTTTAAAATCTTCGGGAAGTACGGTAACTTCGGGAAGTTTACCTTGCCTTGTGGAAGAATTTAAAAAAGCGTCCCTTATATAAATAGAAAGAGTCGTTGCTCCACCTACACCGTATGAAATAACCCTTGAAGAAACGGTTTCAGATAAGGTTGTGAACATAATTAAAATATCTTCAAGCGAAGTCAAATCTCTATACGAAGTTATAGAGTTTCCAACCGATTTAATCTCGGCGGTTTCGCTATCTTTAAGTACGGGCGAATTATCTTTTCCGTTTGCGTATTCGCTAAGCGTTAAACCCCACTTTCCAAAGTGTTTTTCTAAATACTTAACGTCAATTTGCGCTAAATCGCCTATCGTTTTTACGTTGATTTTTTTAAGTTTTGAAGCGGTTGATTTTCCTACGAATAATAGGTCTTCAACCGGCAACTTCCAAACTTTTTCTTTATAGTTATCTATTGAAATAACGGTAGTTCCGTCAGGTTTTTTAAGGTCTGAGCCAAGTTTTGCAAAAACTTTATTAAAACTAACGCCTACCGAAACTGTCAGTCCTATTTCCGCCTTAACTCTTTCCCTAATCAAATCTGCAATCTGCTCGCCTGAGCCGAATAGTTTTTGAGATTCGGTAACGTCAAGCCAGCACTCGTCAATGCCGAAAGATTCTATTCTATCGGTGTATTTTCTATAAATATCCTTAACGAGTTTAGAATAAGCCGTATAATGAGAGTGCTTTGCTTCAACTAAAACGATATCTGGGCAAAGCCTTTTTGCATCGTTTATAGTCATACCCGTTTTTACGCCGAGTTTTTTAGCGCCTTCAGATTTTGCAAGGATAATTCCGTGCCTATTTTCCACGTTACCGCATACGCCCACGTTTTTCCCTTCGAGTTCAGGGTTTAACTTGGTTTCTACGCTTGCGTAAAAATTATTTAAGTCGGCGTGCAGTATTACTCTCAAACTTCTTTCTCCAAAACTGTTTTATCTTTTTTTGAATTTTATCGCCACGCTTGTAAATTATCACCGTTAACGCGATTGTGCAAGCAACGACAACTATCCATAAAACTATCCCCCACCAAGTATCGTAAGGAATAATGTTTCCGTTTAAAGAGTAAGACGAAATAAATATTGAAATTACTCTACAAACGGTAATCATAACCAAAAAATAACCCGATTTCATCGTTGATAGTCCTGCAACGAAACACAATATATCATCGGGAAAAAATGGAAATAAAAACATAAAGGTTAGAATAACCTTATCTTTATTTTTGATTGATTTTAACCATTTATCTAACGATTCTTTACCAACTATCCACTTAACTACTTTGTACCCTAAATATCTACCGATAAAAAAGGCGATAAACGAACCGATTAGAACGCCTATTAAAGAAAAAATTGCCGTTTTGAACGGACCGAAAAGCGCAACGCCCGTTCCTATTGAAATAAAGCCGGGTATTGGTAGTAAAACCACTTGCAAAACGTTTAATAAAACGTAAATTGCAACTGCCAAATATCCAAACGACGCAACGTAATTTCTTAAATCTTCAACGCTATCAATTTTATCTGCAACGCCGAAAATTTTTAAAAAATACATAATTAGTAGCGAAAATGCTATCAAACTTAATACTACTATGGAAATTTTATAAACGGTTTTTTTATCCGCGGTAGCG
>JAGCLN010000285.1 GCA_017646945.1 Clostridia bacterium
ATGAAAACCAAGAAGCAACGAGCAAGTTAAAGCGCGTGGAAAATCAGCTTAAAGATAGCATTCCATCGCACTATAAGAGAAAAAACTCTATGAAACCTACTTTTATTGTTATGGTTTCGTTAGCGGTTATATCGTTAGCGCTTATGATACTTGCCTTTACTTTATCGATTAGCATTTTATCATTTGCATCGGCAGGTGTTATTATAGCAACGGCATTTATCTTGATAAGGTTTTCAGACAATCGCAAGAACATATATTACTTTGACGCGGTTTTGGACTTTTACGATAGTTTAGAAGGGTTTGAACTCGAACCGTCGTACAGGTTGAAAACGGCAACCTGCCTTGAAAAATTAGCCGTTTCGCAAATCAATAAAGAATCTACTATGAAGATTGACTCGCTCATTATTGAACTTTTAACCATAACGTTAGAAAGCGAAAATCAAAAGGCGGTAAACTTTATTGAAAACCATAAAGTATTTAAAAAATATATTAAAAATGAGCAAGATTAATCTTGCTCATTATTTATTGTGTATTTATATAGTGAGTTTTTACTAACCCCACGCTCTAACGCCACTTGCTTGATAGCGTCCTTTTTAGAATAGCCCTTTTCTATATAGAGTTCTACGTGTTCCTTTTCGCTAAGTTCAAACTCTTTTGAAGTTTGTTTTGCGCCTTCAACCACTATTACGAACTCGCCTTTCGGCTCTTCAATTTCAAGCGTTGATAGAGTGCCGATATACGCCGTTTCGTGAATTTTAGTTATCTCTTTTACGGCGGAAACTTTTCTATCGCCAAGTTTTTCGCTTAGATATTTAATATCCTTATTAACGTCATGCGGGGCGGAATAGAATATAAGAGTTTGGGGGTGAGTTTCAACGCTTTTAATAAGCGCGTCTTTATCCTTGTTCTTTTCGGGCAAAAAGCCAACGAAAGTAAAGGTTGACGCGTCAAGCCCTGAAAGTATAAGCGCGGGCACGAACGCCGTTGCGCCGGGAACTACGGAATATTGAGCACCGCTTTCGCGTAACGCGGTAGATAAAACGTTGCCGGGGTCGGATATAACGGGCGTGCCTGCATCTGAAATAACGGCAACGCTCTTTCCTTCGTTAAGGTAGGAAATAATATCGGCAACGCGCTCTTTTTCATTGAATTTGTGATAAGACTTTAAAGGCTTTTTAATATCGTAAAAATCAAGAAGTTTTAAAGAGTGGCGGGTATCTTCACAAAAGATAATATCCACGCTTTTAAGCGTTTCTAACGCCCTTAACGTTATATCTTTTAAATTGCCTATGGGCGTTGAAATAAAGTAAAGCATTTAAACCCCCTTGTTAACGAATTCGGGCAAAATTTTGAGTTGGGGTTTAACACCCTTAACGCTCTCTATCAAAAAAAGATAGGGGGCTTTGCCAAGTTCGGTTACTACGAATTGAATTTTTGTAGGTTCAAGTCCTACGCTTGCCATTTTTAACACAAGGTCGGTAAAACGCTCGGTGCGTTGGCACATACAAAGCCTACCGCCGTGCTTTAATTTTTTAGAAGCAACTTCAACGATTTCTTCCTGAGTTACCGTTACTTCGTGGCGACACATCGCAATTTTTATATCGCCGTTTACCTCTCCGCTACCCGCTTTTTTATATGGCGGATTGCATAAAATTAAAGAATATTTATCGTTAAATTCCTTAGAAAGTGATTGTATAGGTTGATTTATTACGGTAAATACGTTTTCTAAGTTATTAACTTTTATTGACTTTTTAGATAGATTTGCTAGTTCCGGTTGAATTTCAACAAGGTCTACTGACTTTGCGTTTTTATTGAGCGCGTAGTAATGAATACCCACTATTCCCGAGCCACTGCAAAAATCGGCGACCACGTCACCTTTTTTAGCCGATGCAAACTTTGATAAAATCACCGCATCGCTCGTAAAACGATATAATTCATCGTCTTGATATATTTTAAGATTATCAATGAGTAAATCTTCAACTACTTCCACAACGTTCTCCTAAAAATAAAAAAGGGTTTCTCTTTGAAACCCGTTTTCATTTTATTCGCAAAGCCGTGCATAGCGGTTATACCGCTTGCATGGCAAAGCCTTTCTTATTCTTCTTCAGGTGCACCAACGGGGCAAGTATCTGCACAAGCACCGCAAGAGATGCAAGCGTCTTTATCGATAACGTACAATTCTTCACCTTCGGTGATTGCTTGAACGGGACAAGCTTCAGAACAAGCGCCACAAGAAATGCAACTGTCATTAATAATATATGCCATAATTTTTCTCCTTAATTATTATAAAAGTTCGTCATAAGACTTTATTATTTTAACACATTAATTTTACTTTGTAAAGTTTTTTTAACAACTCAATTTTCTTCGATTTCTTCAACTTCTTCTACTTCTTTAATCTTGTTGTTTTTAAACTTTAAATCTTTAAGCTCGTAATCTTTATAGATAACGGTTCCGTCTTTATGGATAGTTTTGGTCTTTACGAGCATTTTGAGCATATTGTTAGAAATTACTATCGCTTTACCGTCAGGCGTGGTAACTTCCGAACCTACTTTGGGCATCTTCTTATACACGTCTGCATAATATTCGTTTTCATACTCTAAGCAACACATAAGCCTGCCACAAAGCCCGCTAATCTTTGACGGATTGAGCGATAAGCCTTGATTTTTAGCCATTTTTATAGTTACCGTTTTAAAATCGGGTAAAAAACTGTTGCAACAACATACTCTACCGCAAGGCGCGATTCCGCCTAAAAGTTTCGCTTCGTCACGACTGCCGATTTGGCGTAAGTCAATTTTATGTTTGAGCGCCGTTGCAAGCGATTTTACTAAATCCCTAAAATCAATTCTTGCAGGGGCGGTAAAATATATAACTATCTTCGAGCCGTCAAACGGAAGTTCAACGCCCGTAATCTTCATTTCAAGCCCGCATTTTTCAACTTCTTTTTTAGCGGTTTCTAAAATATGCGGTAAACGGCGTTCGTTATCGGCAACCTTTTGCGCGTCTTTCTTAGTTGCGCGCCTTGTAATAGCCTTTAAAGGCTTGATAACTTCGCTCTCTTCAACTTCTCTTGGCGTAACCGCTACAACGCCGTATTCCG
>JAGCLN010000286.1 GCA_017646945.1 Clostridia bacterium
AAGCCTATTTAAAAATTCCGCTTTAAAATGGCGTTTCAACTCATCGTTTGCGTTAACTTCGCTATAACCACCGCCGAAACCAAAGGTTGAAGACGACTTTTTAGAATAACCAACGTTAGAAGTTAAGATAATTATAGTATTTTTAAAGTTTATAAGCCTACCTTTGTTATCCGAAAGCCTACCTTCACCCATAATTTGAAGCAATACGTCATAAATTTCGGGCGATGCCTTTTCAATTTCATCAAACAGAACTACTGAATAAGGGTTTTTTCTAACCTTATCGGTAAGTAAGCCTTCCTGCTCGTAACCAACGTAGCCGGGCGCAGAGCCTATAAGTTTGTTTATAGCCGTTTTATCTTGATATTCGCTCATATCAAAGCGAATAAGCGAGTTTTTATCGCCGAAAACACTCTCGGAAAGGGCTTTTGCAAGTTCGGTTTTACCAACGCCCGTAGGACCAACGAAAAGGAAAGTTCCTATCGGCTTATTCGGGTCGTTTACGTTTGCCCTTGAACGCCTAACCGCTCTTGAAACACACTCAATCGCCTTTACTTGACCTACGACTTTTCTCATTAAATCGTCTTCAAGCGACATAAGTTTTGAAGTATCTTCACCAGTAAGTTCAGTAACGGGAATCTTAGTCCAAACGCTTATGAGTTTTTTAATATCTTCTTCGGTAACGCAAGGGTCAAGTTCGCTTCTATTAGCGTAATCTTTTTCTCTTTCTACCCTAATTTTCGCTAAAAGTTCAGAAATTTTAGCGTTGAACAACTGCGCCTTCTTAATATCGTCACGCGAAATGGCGTAATCACGCTCGGCGGTGCACTTGTTTATCTCTCTTTCTAACTGAACGATAATTTTGGGCGTTGAAGTTATCTCAACGTGCTTTTTTGACGCTGCTTCATCAATCAAATCAATCGCTTTATCGGGTAAAAACCTTGACGTTACGTATCTATCTGAAAGTTTAACGGCGGATACGATTGCTTCATCTTTAATAATGATTTTGTGGTGCGACTCGTAAACGGGCTTTATTCCCCTTAAAATCTCAATAGCAACGTCAACGCTTGGCTCTTTGATAATAATCGGTTGAAAACGCCTTTCTAAAGCGCTGTCTTTTTCAATATATTTAGTGTACTCGTCGTTAGTAGTTGCACCGATTACAGAAAGGTCACCGCGAGCAAGCATAGGCTTTAAAAATTCCGCAACGTCAAACTTGCCGTCAGAGGTACTACCTGCGCCAACAATGTTGTGAATTTCATCAATAAACAATATTATATCGCCGTCATTTTTAACGTAATCAACGGCAATTTTAAGCCTTTCTTCAAACTCACCGCGAAATTTAGTTCCTGATAATAAACCTGCTAAATCGAGTGAGAAAATCTTTTTATTTCTTAAAAATTCGGGCGCTTCACCGCTTGCAATCTTTAATGCAAGACCTTCTACAACCGAAGTTTTACCAACCCCTGCTTCGCCTAAAAGTAAGGGGCTGTTTTTAGTTTTTCTTGAAAGAGTTTGTATAACTCTTGATATTTCTTCTTCCCTACCTATCACGGGGTCAATATTGCCGTTTAAAGCGCGGTTTGTTAAATAGTAACCAAAACCGTCAAGCGGTGATTTTTCTTCCTTTGCAATAGGTTTTTGCGTTTCGTTTACCTTGTTTACGCGAACGGTAGCACTTTCAACCGCTTGAGAAACGGCATCGCCTAAATCCCCACTATTTGAAGTTGGTTTTTCCGCTTGAACGGAATTTTTAACCTTTACTTTAATTCTATCAAGTATGTAAGCGTAAAGTGACGCTAAATCCACCCCTAAACTTCTTAAAATGCTCATAGCCCTTGAATCTGAAATTCTAAGTAACGCCAAAAGCAGATGTTCGGTAGAAACGTAAGAAAGTTTTAAAGATTCGGCAATATCACACGCAGACTTGAACGCGCCCTTTGCCTTAACGGTAAAACCGTTAACGTTTCTTTCTTTTAGCGTCTTTTTAAGTGGCGCAAAATAATTTGCGTGCGTAACACCAAACTTATTAAGGTACGCACAAGCATCGCACTTGGGATTTTTAAGTATAGCGTACAAAATAAGTTCCGTTCCAATATAGGAAATATTAAATTTTGCTTGAAGGTTTTCCGCAGTTTTAATAACTAAGAAATAGCCTTGAGTGTAATCAGCCATAAAATCCTTAAATTAAAGTTTTTAAATAATCTTTAAGTTCTGCGCCTAATTCTTCATCGCGCAAGCCAAACTCAATATTTGCCTTTAAATAACCAAGCCTTGAGCCCATATCGTAACGAACACCTTCGAACTCAATCGCTTTTACACCGCCTTTTCTCGACAAAACGTCAAGTGCGTCAGTAAACTGATACTCGCCGTTATGCGATGGCGTTAAATTTGCAATAACGTCAAAAATTTCGTAGGGAACTACGTATCTACCTAAGGGTGAAAGTGTACTCTTAACGTCTTCAAGCTTGGGTTTTTCAGTAATCTTCGTAACGTCGTAAACGTTGCCTGAAACGGAAGAATATTCAACTGACGCATACTTAGTAACGTCTTCTTTTTTAACGTGTTTACAACCGATAACGGTTTTACCCGTATTATTGAACACGTCGATAAGTTGACCGATTACAGGGCGATTTTCATTATACATAACGTCATCACCAAACAAAACCGCAAACGGTTCGCCGTTTGCAAAATCTTTGGCAATCTCTATCGCTTTTGCCGTTCCGTTTAACTCTTCCTGAGTTGCAAAGGAAACTTTAGCCATAGTTTCAGGATATTTTACCATACTATAAAATTCAGTTTTATTTTTAGCAAGAAGTTCGGTATCTAATATTTCTGAAGCGGAAAAATGCGCCTTAATAACGTCACTTTTATAACCTACAACGAATAAAATTTCTTCAATTCCACTCTTAACTACTTCTTCCGTTATAACTTGGATTGCCGGAATATTAAGTATAGGCAACATTGCCTTGGGAACTGCTTTCGTATAAGGCATAAACCTTGTGCCAAAACCTGCTACGGGAATTACTGCTTTTTTTACTTTAAACATATAATCTCCTAAATTTTATATTAAAAATAACAAAGTTATTTTCTTTCTAAATCCATTACCTTTTTTACCCTGTTTTCGTGCCTTCCGCCCTCAAACTCGGTATTTAAAAATATATCAACGCACTTAACAATAGTTTCAACGCTCGTAATACGCGCGCCGAGTGCGATAACGTTCGTATCGTTATGCTTTCTCGTTGCATCGGCAGAGAAAACATCGGTAACGTGAGCGCACCTTATACCGTTTATTTTATTTGCCGCAATACTCATACCGATACCAGTACCGCAAATAAGCACACCCCTATCGCAAGAACCGTCAACAACGGCGTTACAAACCTTTATAGCATAATCGGGATAATCGCACGACTCATCACTAAAAGTGCCGGCATCTAAAACTTCGTGGCCTGCGCCTACTAAGTATTCAATAACCGCTTCTTTCGCGGGGAAACCGCCGTGGTCACAACCAAAAGCAATCTTCATAACATACTCCTTTAAATTTCTTCGCCTTTTTCGTAAGGCTTGCAGGCCTTTGAAAGCCTATTCATAACGCCGATATCAATTTCGCTACCCGTATCTATCTTGATAGCAATTAAACAATCGGCAATCTTTTCGCCTTCTAACAACTTTTCGTATAAGTTAGAAGCAATTTCTTCACCTGAAACGCCAAGAAGCAACTTTTCACCACAAAGTTTATGTGAAACCTTATCGTCGCATAAAAATACGGGAACTTGACCTTTTTGGGTCAATTTATCGTAAAGTTCTTGAGCAAGGGGCAATTCGTTTCTTTCAAATAACGCCGTTTTGCACTTGGGCGTGTAATGAACGTACTTCATACCGGGTGAACGAACAACGTCATCTCCCGCGTTTTGAACGTACTCACAAGCGCCAACTACCCTTTTAATCATTTCCGCAGTAACTAAACCACTTCTAAGTATTACGGGAACGGGCTTAGTTACGTCTAAAACGGTGGACTCTATACCACCCGAACATTTACCGCCGTCTAAAATAACTTCAATCTTTCCGTTTAAGTCGTTATATACGTGCTCGGCAGTTACGGGGCTCGTATGCTTAGAAACGTTTGCTGACGGCGCCGCAATCGGCAAATCAACGTATTTCAAAAAATCTTGACAACCTTGGTGGTCTGGAATTCTAACCGCCAAAGTATCAAGCCCGCAAGTTACCGCTTGAGAAACGTAACCTTTATGGCGCATAACGAGTGTTAACGGCCCAGGCATAAACGCATCAATTAAATTGTAAACGTAATCGTGGTCAACGAAAACAAGTTTAGAAAGGTCGTAATTTTTATGAACGTGAACGATAAGCGGATTGTCGTTAGGTCTACCTTTTGCTTGAAAGATTTTATTAACCGCTTCCGTGCTCGTTGCTAAACCGCCAAGACCATAAACCGTTTCGGTAGGGATTGCAACGAGTTCGCCGTTTTCAATTAACGCCTTTGCTAATTTTAAGGAATTATCGTTGATTTTTAAAATTTTTGTATTCATCAAAATATCGTCTCATCAAAAAATTCTTCAGGGGGCTCGCCTACCGGAATATCCGCATCAAAACCATCGTCAAAGTCTTCTTCTACGTCTTGAACGGTTGATTTTTTACTGCTAAGATATTCGGGCGGTTCGGGTGAATGGTAATCAATATTAACGAACTTAGTTTGTTCGCCCTTAAACAAGAGTTTGAACGATTCGCAGGCGCCCGAACGGTTTTTAGCAAGAATAATTTCCGCTTCTACGCGATTTTGCGGTTGATTTGAACCGTCTTCAGTAGGCGCGCGGTCGGGTCTATGGATAAACATAACGATATCCGCGTCTTGTTCTATCGAGCCAGATTCACGAAGGTCGGAAAGTTGCGGTTTTCTCTTACCCGTTTCAGAAGCACGGTTAAGTTGTGAAAGGGCGATAACTGGAACTTGAAGGTCCTTAGCAATCATTTTAAGATTTCTTGAAATTTCAGTAATTTCAGACTGACGCGACTCGGTAGTTTTTACCGAATTCATAAGTTGAATATGGTCGACAACGATTAAGTCAAGTTGACCGTCGTTTAAACTTTTAAGTCTTCTGCACTTACTTAAAATTTCGGGCGCGGTAGTCATTGAGGTGTCGTCAATGAAAATTCTCGTTGAATTTATAATCTTTTGTGCGTCCCAAAGTTTTTTCCAGTCTTCGGAACCGAGTTTCGCTTGTTTTGCCTTTTGACTGCTTACGCCACTTATTGAACAAATCATACGCTCACTAAGTTCAGTCTTAGTCATTTCGAGCGCGAACACGGCGCAAACAGCGTTGTGTCGAACAGCAACGTTTTCAACGATATTCATTGCAAGCGTAGTTTTACCTACCGAAGGACGAGCGGCAAGGATAATTAAGTTACCTTTATGTAAACCGTTAGTCAACTGGTCAAACCTTGTAAAGCCTGTATTTAAACCTTGAAGGTAATTTTTATCGCTTTGAATATTTTCATACATAGTCAAAACGTCACCGATATGCATGTTGATATTAGTCAATGAAGAAGTATCGAGTTCTTCGGAAATATCGTAGATAAGTTTTTCCGCATACGCAACCGATTTTTTATCGTCATCGCTACTTCTTGCATCTTTGGTGATAGATTCCGAGCATCTAATAAGTTTACGCAAAACGCTATCGCGCTTAACAATATCAAGATAATACTTATAGTTCGCCGCAGACGGGGTACTTCTTAAAATTTCGGTAATATAATCGATACCACCTACCCTTTCAAGCATCGTTTTCTTTTCCGCCGTGGCGATAAAATCTAAATTATCGTTTTTCTTTTTATCGTATTTTATTGAAGGCATTTTACTGAGCACGTCAACGACAGTAACGAAATCTACCGGCTTTGATTCACCCATAATTTCCGTCATAGCGCTAAAAATAAACTTGTGCGCTTCGATATAAAAGTCTTCTGGTCTTAATCTGCTTGCAATATCAAATTGAACATCGCAATCAATTAAAATCGAACCGAGAACGCTTTGCTCGGCTTCTAAAGAATATGGAAGTGTGTTGTTAATTTCTTTTGCCATAAT
>JAGCLN010000287.1 GCA_017646945.1 Clostridia bacterium
ATAGCGTTTACGCAAACAACGTTATCGCCTAAATCAAAATAATTCCAAATATCGTTTCTAACGTTATTAGTAGCGTAATATAAGTTGCCCATCGTAATATGCGGAGATCGAGCGCAGGCAAGTTTTCTACCGTGCTCAAACCTAAAACAAGCAATTTCACCCCTGGACAGCACTAAGGATTCGTTATACTTGACGTTTACGTCAAACTCGCCCGAAATCGCCATAAGCATTTCAGGGCCGTTACCGAATAAAGTTGCGTTAGTTCCCGATAATAATATCTTACCTACTTTTAGTTTTTTCTTTAAATTTTCAACAACGTCATCTCTAAAATGCTTGTAAAGTCTTGTTTCTTTAAATCCATAGTTAAGATTCATTAACCTAAAAATAACGTCGCACCTTTCGGCAAGACCATCGGAAATTTCCGCGTCATCCCCATCAATTTCACGCCTAATACCATCGGTAAAGTGATAACGCATAAGGTCATAATCTTGTCTAATTGAAGATATGTAATCAATACTTGGTTTTAAAAGTTGCTCGGCAGTTTCTTCATTTAGACCCAAAGTGTTTATAAACTGGTAACTCGTTTGCACCATTTTGCCGTTAAAAAACTTGGTTCTTTTATCGTATTTAACAACACCGAAATTGCAATCAACGTTTTCCGACCATTTGCGAACGTTGCTCTCGGTAAGCCCACCTTTTAAGAACTTTAAGAACTTCATACTACTTGGCGTTGTTACCATAACGATTTGGCTAATATCCGTTGCCATAGTAACGAAACCGCGTTCTTTTAACTGCTCAACACTTGAAATCCCCTTGTCCTTAAACCACTTTTGAAGTCTTGTTTTAAAGGCGCAAGATTTAAAAAATTTGTTTCTAAGCAAAAGCATATGTCTATCTTTATACTCGCCTGTAAACATCCTCTCGTCGAGTAAAGATTCACCGTCCCAAATATTATTATTAATATTTGCAAATTTCTTTTCAGCAATTAGTTTTCCATTTTCTTCTTCGATGCTTATTACTTCTTCACTAAAACTGCTTTCATAATCGTTTAAATATAAAATACCATCAAGCGGAATATTGATTAATCCTTTTAAAGAACTTAGCGATAAAGATTTATACGCTTCCCACGATGCGATATCGGCAGTATTTTTTAAACCACATTCGCCCCACTTGGACATATGTTTGTATAGCCTTTCATCAATAAATAAACATTTGCCTTCTCTTGAACTACCACTACTTCTTTTATATCTAACATAATGAACGCCGTCAACGTTAAAGCCGTTTTCATAAAAATACTGCCTTAACTGTTTCAAGTTAAGCGCGCACCCGATAGACAAATAAGTATAATTGAATTTTACGTTAATAACGGCGTAAGTATAGTCGTAACCAGATTTATCTGGAAATAAAAACTTTCTTCTACACTTATCTTCATAAATCTTTTCAAGCTCAACTAAATCAAGGGAATAATCTAAAACGTTTTTAAACAGCTTAAATAAAGTATAATCTTTCTTTTTGGGTAGACTATAACCGATATCTTCGCCGTTTTTTAGAATTTTCCCGTATATTTCACTTGCTTCAAGTGATATTATCCTTACGCCTTTTTTAGTCATACAATCCTAACTTAGATAGAAATTTTCTTTAGTTATTAACTAAAATATATTCTACATCAATTAAATAAAAATTTCAACACTATTTTTACAGTTGCGACTGCCAACCCGTTCAATCCCCCACCACGATTATACAAAAAAAGCGAACCGCTTATGCGATTCGCTTATTTTTGGTAGCCCCAAGGGGAATTGCTCCGCAATTTTGCCTTTGGCAAAACTTACGCCCCGTTGGGGTTGCTATCACGCCGGGGTTGCAAACAGTGGGTGTCCACTGTTTGGTCGCAAACTATAATAAACTTTAAACTTTTAAGTTGCGACTGCCAACCCGATCAATCCCCCACCACGATTATACAAAAAAAGCGAACCGCTTATGCGATTCGCTTATTTTTGGTAGCCCCAAGG
>JAGCLN010000288.1 GCA_017646945.1 Clostridia bacterium
ACTCCTTTAACTGTAAATGTAATAACTTTAATATAATAACAAATATGTAAAAAAAGGTCAACTGCTATTAGTTAAAAAGTTGCAACAAAAATTTTATTAAAATGCTTTACAAAGATTACCAAAAATGGTAATATATTACCAGAGGTATGTATGAATAATAATGTTTTAGACTTGATAATGCAAGCAAAAATGGTAAAACAAGAAAAAAAGATTACCAATAACGAACTATCTAAATTGACTGAAATTCCGCTTGGAACTATAAATAAAATTATGAGCGGCCAAACAAAGCGAGTAAACGCTAACGCGCTTGAAAAGATTTTGAACGCGCTTAGCGATAGTAGCGCCGAGTTAAACGATAGTGGCGTTTGCGATTATGGTTTTGTAAAAGTGGGGGCGTTCACACCCGAAATTCGCCTTGCCAACCCAACCTATAACGCAGGCGTTATTGCCGATGCAATCTTGAACGCCGATAAACAAGGCGTAAGGCTTTTAACTTTTCCGGAATTATCTTTAACGGGTAGTACTCTCGGCGATATTTTCTATCAACCCACTTTGCTTAGTGCATCGCTTAACGCTTTATTTAGCATAGCGAATAAAACTAAGGACGCGCAAGTTGTTTCCGTTATCGGTATGCCACTTTTGGTAGACGGTGGTCTATACAGCGTGGGCGCGGTAATTAACGGCGGTAAAGTTTTGGGTTTCACCCCTAATAATTACGCAAAATCGCCATTTTGTTCTTATTCGAAAGTAAAGCAAGTTACCGTTTGTGGTAACAAATATCCTTTCGGCAATATCGTATACACGGATAAGCGTTCAAAGAATTTTTCTTTTATCGTTGAGTTTGGCGGTAGCCTTAACGCGATAAATCCTTTTATTTACTCGGTTGCGGACAGGGTAACTATTTCCGCTTGCCTTACCGCTAATGCTGAAATCGTTGGCAGTAACGAGCAAACTAAGATAAGTTTGAGCGCAAACTCTCAAAAACTTTCAATCGGCTACGTTGTTTCGGGTGCAGGCTACGGCGAATCTACAACCGATTTTGTGTTTGCAGGCCGTAATTACGTTTACGAAAACGGCAATCTTTTAAAGGAAAGCAAAAAGTTTACTAGCGGTTTAATCGTTACCGATATTGACGTTGAGTTTTTACGCGCGGAAAAGGTTAGAAATAGAATTTCTACCGTTTGCGTTTATGATTATGAAGAGATTGAGTTTTCTTCTTCCGTTAAAAAATTTAGATTGACTCGCGAGTTTGAAAAATATCCGTTCGTTCCAAACGATAAGAGCGAACTTGAACGCAGGGCGGAACTCGTTTTAGATATTCAAGCAAACGCTTTAAAAAGAAGAATTGCCCACGTTAACGCAAAAACGGTAGTAATCGGCGTTTCGGGTGGGCTTGATAGCACTCTTGCGCTCATTGTTTCCGTTCGCGCTATGAAACTTCTGGGTCGCGATTTAAAAGATATTATAGCGATAACCTTGCCGTGTTTTGGAACTACGAATAGAACTAAAAATAACGCCGTTAACCTTGCAAACGGTTTGGGCGTTACTTTGAAAGAGATAAATATTAAAAATTCGGTGTTATCACATTTTGAAGACATCGGTCAAGATCCTAACTTGACTGACGTTACTTATGAAAATAGCCAAGCGAGAGAAAGAACGCAAGTTTTAATGGATTACGCTAACAAAACGGGCGGTATAGTAGTAGGCACGGGCGATTTGAGTGAACTTGCGCTCGGTTGGGCTACTTATAACGGCGACCACATGAGTATGTACGGCGTGAACGCGTCAATCCCCAAAACCTTGCTCAGATACTTAGTAGGCTATGAAAGTTCAAAGAGTAATGGTCTTATGAAGGAAACTTTAAAAGACGTTTTAGATACGCCCGTATCCCCCGAACTCGTTCCCCCGAAAGAAGGGGAAATCGCTCAAAAAACGGAAGATATCGTTGGGCCTTACACTTTGCACGATTTTTATCTTTACTATGCGTTGCGCCGTCTTTATAGCCCTAAAAAGATATATTTTATCGCTAAAAAGACTTTCAACGGCGAATATTCGCCCGAAGTTTTATATAAATGGCTTAAAAACTTCTACAACAGGTTCTTTAACCAACAATTCAAGCGTTCGTGCGTGCCTGACGGGGTTAAGGTGGGTAGCGTATCCTTCTCGCCAAGGGGAGATTTCTCAATGCCGAGCGATGCCTTTAAGCAAGAGTGGATTGAAGAAATTGAAAATATTAAGGTGTGAAAAAACGCCTTCATTTGAAGGCGTTTTAAATTATTTATCTTCTTGGATAACCATCGCAGTTTTTGCAAAGCGCTTAACCGATTCCACACCGCTTTCGCATTTTGCCTTACTCGAATAGTCTTCACTCACGCAGATTAAACGGTTAGAGAGATTAAAGAGTTTAAAACGATAATGGCCGTATTTATCAACGCTTATTGCAAAATTACCGCTATCAACGTTTTTCTTTATAGTTTCAATACCGTTTTTAACGTTAGTTATCGACTTATACTTTTCCGTCTTTAACAAAGTACCGCCGTTAGATGCCGTCAATATAGCGTACCAACCATCTTCTTCGGGAACGATTCTCCACTTGCCGGTGTACTGCTTTTTAGGTGCGGGCTTTTCTTCGGGTTTTGCTTGAACGGGCTCGGGTTTAACCGCAGGCTTTTGCGGTTCAACAAGAGCGGGTTTTTCTTCCTTGGGCTTTACGGCTTTCGGCTTTCTGGTTTGGGTAGGCTTTTCTTCCGGCTTAGAAACGTCGTCTTTCACCGCGGGCTTGGTCGCCTTTTTAGGTTTAGAAATGTGGTTTCTTGGTTTAGTGGTTTCGGTAGCGGGCTTTCTGCTCGCCTTTGCTTCTTCAACTTCGGTGGTGAGAGATTGCTTAACTTCTTCGGGATTTGAAGAGTTGTTAGAAATGTTATCAATTTCTTCCGGAGTTAAGGACTGCATTGATTCTTGATTGAAAAGTTCTTTTTCAAGCTTTGATTTTTCAATCTTCCTTTTCGTTGATAAAATGATGAGAGCAAATATAGTGATAACCATGAGCAAAATGAGTGCGCAGGTTAAATAAAAATGCTCTTCAATTAATGAATTTAAAAAGTTTTTGATTGCTTGTATCATACTTCACCTTAATTATATCTACTTTCAAAAATATGATAATACTTTTTTATGAAATAGTCAACGGAAATATTGCAAAATTTTTGTGAAAATGTTAAAATAAGAACGATAAAGGAGAAATAGGGAATGAATAGGGAAAACCAACCGATTTTTAAAGCAGTAATAATAGGCGG
>JAGCLN010000289.1 GCA_017646945.1 Clostridia bacterium
AACTCGGGTAGAATTTTATATGAAACGAGTAAAGATTTGCCTTTACCTATGGCGTCAACTACCAAAATTTTAACGGCGCTTACCGTTATTGAAAACTTTGATATAAATACTATAATAACAGTTCCTAAATCTTGCACTCAAATCGAAGGTTCGAGCGTTTACCTTAGGGAAGGCGAAAAACTAACCGTAAAAGAATTGCTTTACGGCTTAATGCTAAGAAGTGGTAACGATTGCGCCGAGTGTTTGGCAAGTTGCTTAATTAGTAGAGATGATTTTATTTCGCTTATGAATAAAACGGCTAAAAATTGCGGTGCTTTAAACTCTAACTTTGTTAATCCGCACGGTTTACCTAACGAAAATCACTATACAACCGCTTACGATTTAGCAAAAATATCGGCAAAAGCAATTAAAAACCCTATATTTAAGGAAATTGTTTCAACAAAACGCGTAAATATTTCAAACGATGGCTATGCATACGATAGGTTGCTTATAAATAAGAACAAATTATTGTTTTCTTACGATGGTTGTACGGGTATTAAAACTGGTTATACTAAAAAAGCGGGCAGGTGTTTAGTAACTTCCGCCGAAAAGAACGGTTTAGAGATAGTTTCGGTAGTGATAAATAGTCCGCAAATGTGGGAAAGAAGTAGAGAATTGCTCGATAATTCGTTTAGAGAGTACAAAATGACCAAAATTATTGATACGAATTACTATAAAGATAAAGTTTATACCGATTTAAATGGAAATCACTTTCAATTAGGTTTTGATAAGGATTTTTATTATCCCTTAACTAATGCAGAAAAAGATAGCGTAACGTTTAATTTTGACGGTAATACTGAGCAGGAATTTATTAAATCGCCTAAAAAAGAGTGCGTTTTTGAAATATTTGTTAAAAATAAGTTGATTTTTTCTCAAAATTTATATAACATTATATAGAAAATAAATCTAATGTTGGTGAAAATATGAGAATTAACAAGTTTTTAGCGGAATGTGGCGTTGCAAGTAGGCGTAATTGCGATAAGCTTATTAGCGACGGTTTAGTAACGGTTAACGGCAAGGTTTGTACTCTCGGTCAAGATATTGACGAGTATAACGATAGCGTTTCGGTAGACGGCAAGAGAATCAATAGAGTTAAAAAGTTCTCTTACTATATGATGAACAAACCGAAGGGCTACGTTTGTACCGTAAGTGACGATAAGGGTAGAAAAACGGTTATGGATTTACTTCCGCCAGGCGTTGATAGGGTTTTCCCCGTGGGTAGACTTGACTATGATAGTGAAGGTATGCTCATTTTAACTAATGACGGTGATTTTTGTAATAGACTTATTCACCCATCGAGCGAAATTCCTAAAACTTACCTTGTTAAGATTGAAGGCTCGCTTGAAGATAGTGAAATTTTAAGGCTTTCGCGCGGTGTTGTGATAGACGGCGTTAAAACTAAGAAATGCTCAATCAAAATCGTTGACGAAACTAAGGCTTTTACTAAATATCACGTAACTGTTACCGAAGGTAGAAACAGAGAAATTAGAAAAATGTTTTTAACCGCAGGTAAAGAAGTTAAGTTCTTAAAGCGCATTAAAATTGGCGACCTTGGTATGGGTGGTCTTGACCGTGGCGCAGTAAGAAAACTTTCTCAAGACGAAATTGAATATTTGAAAAATCTTTAAATTACTTACGCATATTTCTCTTTTACATATTATTTAGGGGGGAGTATGCGTATTAAATTTTTTAAATCGGTTTTATTTATTTTTATCTTGATGATTTGCTCGGCAATCGCTCTTGGGATAAAAAATTATCAAAAAACAATAGCAACGTTTAAGCCTATCGGCTCAATTATGGTGGTATCAATGAGTGAAAACACAAACTTCGGTTACAATGAGTTAAAAACTTCAATCGACCAAAAGTACACGCAAGAATTCGTTAAAATTTTGAATAACACTCAGTCTGAACTTAAATGCGGTATGGCAGATATTTTAGGCGATGATTACCAAAATTTAACTCGTGAATACGATGAAATTACCGAATATATCACCGCCCAAATTAAAACTTTTAATAATTTAGAAGAATATACCGTTTTAAAGGATAAATTAGCCGTTTTAAAAGGCAAAATTGATTCCGTAGATAAAAGTTCTAAAGAAGAGTATTTAGACGAGTTTAGGGGAGTTTTGGGCGAAATTTCTACTCTTAACAATAAGTTTAACAATCAACTCAAAGATAAAAGGGATAGGCTTGTTGAAATCAAGGGCGAAATTAAAGAATTATTCGTTAAAAACAAAGAAGCGCTCATTAAACTTCGCAAAGAAAAAATGGATAAGACGAGAGAAGATATAAAAACGCTCGTTCACGGATATTCTATTGAAATTAAAGAACTAAACGATACCTTTAACGTAAACGAAAAATTCTCACCACTTCCGTTTGACGTATCTTCAATGCAAGATTTTATGATTGCCGGCAAGGTTGAAACCGAGTGTTTTAATGAAATTTTAGAAAATAACGCTGTAATTTTCTCTGAAAACGATGCAAAATTACCAAGTTAACGTTATTTTTTAAGTAGATTGTTAATTTTACATAAAAACGCTTGCAAAATTTAAAAAAAGTATATATAATAGTCAATGTTGACACGTTCATATACATTCGGAGGAATATTTTGTTAGTGCAAAGTATCCATCCTCATATTTATTCGGAGGAATATCGAAGCGGTCATAACGAGGCGGTCTTGAAAACCGTTTGGGTGAAAGCCCACGGGGGT
>JAGCLN010000290.1 GCA_017646945.1 Clostridia bacterium
AACGCTATTGAAGAGTATAACGAACTTAACGAATCGTACAACGAACTCGTTTCTCAGCGTGACGACCTTTATAAAGCGCAAGACGACCTTCAAAAAGTTATCGACGATTTAACTAAGGAAATGACGTTGACCTTTAACGAAGGTTTCAAGACAATTCGCAGTAATTTCAGTAAGATATTCAAAGAACTTTT
This sequence comes from Clostridia bacterium, assembly GCA_017646945.1. Classification (GTDB taxonomy): domain Bacteria; phylum Bacillota; class Clostridia; order Christensenellales; family Borkfalkiaceae; genus HGM11412. Next base: position 192 of record JAGCLN010000290.1, read on the forward strand.
CGGCGGTGGTAACGCCGACCTTATAGTTGAAGAAAGTACTACGGGTGACCCGCTTGACGCAGGTATTGAAATTGAAGCGCAACCCCCGGGAAAGAAACTTCAAAAGATATCGCTTTTATCAGGTGGCGAAATGTCGCTTACCGCTATTGCGATACTCTTTGCAATATTAAGGCTTCGCCCGATGCCATTTTGCGTACTTGACGAAATTGAAGCGGCGCTTGACGACGCTAACGTAGCAAGGTTTGCAAAATACCTTAAGAATTTCTCTAAGGAAACTCAATTCATTTGTATAACTCACAAAAAAGTTACTATGGAAAACGCTGACGGTTTATTCGGTGTTACAATGCCGGAAAAGGGCGTTTCAAGTATCGTTTCCGTAAAACTTAAAGACGCTATCGATATGGAAGGAATTAAAAGTTAATGGGTATATTTTCTAAGCTTGCGGGTTCGCTCAAAAAGACCAAGGATAAGATTGCGGATACTTTTTCAAGGGTTTTTTCCGTTGATAGAATAGGTGAAGAGTTCTATGACGAACTTTTAGATGCGCTTATTTCTTCCGATTTATCCGTAAATTTTGCGATGGATATCGTTGACGAACTTCGCGAAAAAATGATTGAAGGTAGCGTAAAAGATAAAGAGTTCGTTATTGAAAGTTTAAAGGAAACTTTGCTTTCAATGTGTGAAGATGCGCCTGAATTTGAAATTGAAACGCCGGCGGTTATTATGATGGTTGGCGTAAACGGCGTGGGTAAGACCACGACTATCGGTAAACTTGCAAATTATTTTAAAGAGCAGGGTAAAACGGTTACTTTATGCGCTGCGGATACTTTCCGCGCCGCCGCTAGTGACCAACTTACCGAGTGGGCTAATAGAAGTGACGTTAGAATTATCAAGCACGCCGAAGGCGCAGACCCTTCCGCAGTCGTGTTCGATGCGATATCTTCGGCAAAGGCCAAGAATACCGACGTTCTTATTATTGATACCGCAGGTAGACTTCACGTTAAGTCTAACCTTATGGAAGAACTTAAAAAGATGGGTAGAGTGGTTGACCGCGAATATCCAAACGCTCAATTTATAAAACTTATAGTTTTAGATGCTACCACAGGTCAAAACGCAATTTCGCAAGTTGAAACGTTTGACGACGCTATCGGTCTTGACGGCATAGTTTTAACTAAGCTTGACGGAACGGCAAAAGGCGGTTTTGTTCTTTCTATGATAGCGGAACAAGGCGTGCCCGTAGCGTACGTAGGCGTGGGTGAAAAACTCGGCGATATTGAAGAATTTAACTTAGAAGAATTCGTAGACGGATTATTTTGATAAAAAAATTAACGGTGTCAAGTAAAAATGCTTGACACCTTTGTTTTTTTGTTGTATAATCTCGTTGTGATTATGAATATTTACGATTATTCCGAACTTTTTTCCATATATAAAGGTTTACTCACGGAAAAGCAAAAAGACGTGTTTTCACTTCATATAGAGTGTGATTTATCGTTGGGTGAGATTTCAGAGTTAAAAAACATATCTCGCCAAGGCGTGAGCGATACTATAAATAAAACGAAAGAAATTCTTCTTTCCTATGAAGAAAAGTTGGGTTTACTTAGTAAAAAACGTCAACTTATCAAACTTGCCGAAGGGCTTAGCGATGAGTTGAAAGAAGAAATCAACCTTATTATCGGGGAGTAAAATGGCAAACGTTTTTAGCGGACTTAGTGAAAAACTAAATCACGTTTTTACAAAACTTACCAAACGCGGTACGCTTACTGAACTTGAAATCAAACAAGCGATGCGTGAGATAAGAATAGCGCTTTTGGAAGCGGACGTTAACCTTTTAGTTGCGAAAGATTTTGTTAATAAGGTTAGTGAAAAAGCTTTAGGTCAAGAAGTTTTAAAGAGTTTAAGTCCTACGCAACAGGTTATCAAAATCGTTTCGGAAGAACTTACCGAACTTATGGGTAGTACCAACTCGAAACTTTTGGTATCAAGCGAACTTCCAACCGTTATTATGATGTGCGGTTTACAAGGTGCGGGTAAAACGACTCTTTCTGGTAAACTTGCTCTTCACCTTAAAAAAACGGGCAAAAAGCCCTTGCTTTGCGCTTGTGACATCTATCGCCCTGCGGCAATCAATCAATTAAAAGTAGTAGGTTCTCAAGCGGGTGTTGAAGTTTATGAAGAAGGAACAAAAAATCCCGTAAATACCGCGCAAAACGCGATTAAACACGCTAAGCAATACGGCTATGATACCGTTATTATCGATACCGCGGGTAGACTTCATATTGATGAAGAGTTAATGCAAGAACTCATCAACATTTCAAACGCGGTTAAACCTACTGAAATTTTGCTTACCGTTGACTCAATGACTGGTCAAGATGCGGTCAACGTTGCAAAATCGTTCAATGAAAAGCTTGAAATCACAGGTTGCGTTTTAACTAAGCTTGACGGTGATACTCGTGGCGGTGCTTGTTTATCTGTAAAAGCGGTAACAGGCAAGCCTATCAAGTTTG
>JAGCLN010000291.1 GCA_017646945.1 Clostridia bacterium
CACCACTTAACGTTGAACTTGATAAAATAGAAAATCAAGCCCGATAAAGAGCCGTTGTGGCGGTGGTAAGCCCTACCCAAGGCATATACATATAGCCCCAAGAAGAAATCATAAACCCGAGCGCATCGCCTATAAAACAAGCCAAAAAGCCACTGCCTGCGCCGAGCAATATTCCGGTGATTATTGATACGAATAAGGTTACGGAAAACTGAACGTCAATAAACTTAACTTCTAAAAAGGCGTTGCAAACGATTAAAAGCGCGGTGTTTACGCCAAGGTATGCTATCTTGTGGCTTAAATTCTTTTTTGCGAGCAAGGGGGAAAATGCTAACCTTTCATACCACTTGCGCTCACTATAAATTTTTTGCATAATAAAAACCTCCTATATAAGAGGTCCACTAAAAAATATAAGGCTAACGCCTAAACAAAAAGCGGACGCGCCTTCAAACCGCAACGGCTACCGCCGTTTTCGTTCAAGGACGACATCCCATTCCTTGACACTTAACGCTATCAGGCTACTCTTTAGTACTTTTATATTGTACTACTTTATAACGATTGTTGCAAGCGTTTACATAATAATTTAAAAATTATTAATAATAAAGGTATGGCTTTGATATTCATACGCTCGGCGCTCATTTACGTTGCGCTACTTATTATTATGCGCCTTATGGGTAAACGGCAAATCGGTGAAATGCAACCGTTTGAGTTTACCGTTACTCTTTTAATCGCGGAACTTGCTTGTATTCCTATGAGCGACTTTTCCATTCCGCTACTCTACGGCGTTTCCGCAATAGTTGCGGTGTTCGTTCTTCATCAATTTATGGCGTTACTTGATAAAACGGGCAGAACGTTTAAGTTTTTGTTAAGCGGAAAGCCGTCAGTTGTAATAAACAAAAACGGCGTGGATTTTAAAGAACTTAAAAAGAACAATTTAGACGTGCAAGATTTAATCGAATCTATGCGTACGCTCGGATACTTTTCGTTAGATAGCGTTTACTTTGCTATCTACGAAGCCAACGGAACGCTTTCTGCCCTTGAAAGAGAAGAGTTAAACTACACCCCTTCAATGCCCGTTGCCGTTATTAAAAACGGCAAACTTGATAGCAAAAACTTAAACGTTATCGGCTTATCGATTGATAAAGTTAAAAGTTTTTTGAGTGATAAGGGTATAAAATCAATAAAGGGCGTGGGCGTTTTCACGATAGACGGAAACGGCAGATACTACCTTCAAGAATATAACAAAAATTATGAAATAGGCTATATTTCGGGGGTAAGCAAATGATAAAAGCATTTTTAACTGCGATAATAACGCTAATATTAGTAGTGATAGCATCGTATTACGAGCAAGTTTATATAAAAAATTCTTTTGAAGAATTTAACGAAGTTACTTTTATAGCATATCAAAAAACGGAAAATCAAACGGCGGTAAAAGACGACGTTTTAACCGTTCAAAAACTATGGCTTGAAAAGAAAAAAACCTTGCATATCTTTATTCCGCATAACGATATCAAAGAAGTAGACCTATGGATAAGCGAAGCGGTAACCTTAGTAGAAAAAAAGTTGTGGGAAGACGCGCTTTCTAAACTTGAAGTAGTATTAGAAATAACCGAACAAATCCCCAAAACCTATCTACTAAAACTAGAAAATATATTATAAAAAAGCGGAGCAAATGCTCCGCTTTTTTGGGTTAATTAACAGTTTAATAATTATAATTCAACCGAACCGTCACTACAAACAACCTTCGTTGCAGGCATATTTAAGTCCCAATCTTCAATCTTTTCAATAGCCTGCCACTCTTCAATCGTTCCGTTAAATATTATAGTTTCAAGCGAAGTACAATGATCGAATGCCCCTCTGCCAATACTTGTTACACTGCTTGGAAGTTCAAAACTAATAAAATCGCACCATAAGAAAGCATAATCATCAATCGTTGTTACGCCGTTAGGAATAATAAAGATATTTTCATTAGGTAAATTTTGAAGGTATTTAACTAAAGTTTTACCGTCTTTACTATATAACACCCCGTCAATTGCCGTAAACACGCTATTATTATCGCTAACCGTTATACTTGAAAGTGACAGGCAAGCATAGAAAGAATTATAATTATCTAAACTTGCAACGTTATCTCCAAAGTAAACGGAAACTATTGAACGGCAGTTATAGAATGCATACGTAGATACTTTAGTTGCGGTTAAAAGGTTAACTTCAGTTACAAGCTCTTCATTAATATGCAAATCTCCTGCATACTTTGTTGGGTTAGCAGTATGGTCATCAAACTCTATTTGCGCCCACTCGTCAATCGTGCCAAGATAGTTTACGTAAGTTAAATAATCGCATCCAGAAAAAGCACTTGCGCCTACACTCGTTACACTACTTGGAATTTCTAAACTTGTTAATGACTTGCAAGAATCAAACGCTTCTCTCTTTATAATATTTACTCCATCTGGAATTATAAACGCCGTTTCGGTTTTATTAGTTACATATTGAAGGATTTCTTTTCCATCTTTAGAATAAAGAACATTATCAACTGCTTTATACGATGGATTAAGGGGGTCAACCGTTATAGTGCAAAGTGACGAACATTTTGCAAAGGCTGATTCGCCTATGCTTGTTACGTTGCTTGGAATTTCAACTTTAGTAATTGATCCGCATTGATAGAAAGCATAATTAGATATTTTAGTTATATTCGTGAATTTAACTTCAGTAACAAGTTCTCCGTTTGCATATAAATTCGCCATATGATACGTTGGGGCACCTTTAAAATTTATTTGCGCCCACTCTTCAATCGTTCCAAGATAATTTACCTTTCTAATCGTAGGAGAAAATACCGCCATATCAATTTCTTTAACGCTATTACTAAACGTTACGGTAGTTAAATCATACCAGTAATAAAGCGATAAGGATTGTAATGATGTTACGTTGTTACCTATTGTTACAGCCGTTACTTCCTTGTCCATTGCGCCTAAAGATATTCCTGTAACTGTTGTAACTGGTAAACCCAAATAATAATCAGGGATATGAATTTCAGTAGAAGTACCGTTATATCCAATAACGTAATATTCCGTATTGTTTCTTAATGAAAAAACTAATCCCCTTGTGTAATCAAGAGCGGTGCCTTCATCGGTAATAGTATTAGTTTTTCCGCAACCAAAATCGCAAGATGCGGTTTTAGTTCCATCTTTTTGATAATCGGAATCGTTATTTGAAACGTAGTTAGTGTAAACGTGGTCAACTTTAGTTCCGCTTGCAGTTTTGGTATCTTTAAGTTCGCAACCTAAATCGCAATATGCAGTCTTCGTTCCGTTTTTAGAACAAGTTGCATTGTTATTATACACGTAATTTGTAAAACTATGTGGACACTCATATTGTTTTATGGTTGCTCCCCAAATAACCGGCGCTTCATAACCCGTAACCCTATTTACACCTACCCAATCGCTATTCCAACCATTAGGCTTACTTGTTGGTTCGCAATAAATCGTTAATCTATCACAATCTTCAAAAAGAAACTCTTCCATTTGAGTTATGCTACTTGGGATATATATTCTTTCTAAACCTATACAATCATAAAAAGCGAAAATCGCTATGAAAGAAATTTTATCATTAAACTCAACACGCTTTAATAAATCACAAGAGTAAAAAGCACGAGAGCCAACCCTTGTAACGTTTTTACCAAACTTAATAGTTACTAAATCGGCGTCATTATAGAAAGCGGAATTACCAATTTGAGTTACAGGATAGCCGTTATACTCATCAGGAATAACAACGTCAGCATCACGCCCAGAATATCCAGTAACTACGGCATAAGAATTATTTACAATACTATATGTAAGACCAATATTACCACCAGTTTCAAGTAAAGAGGTTGAAACCGCGTTTGAATAAGTAACGCCGTTATCTGTTACCGCATAAGAAACTGCGGTAAAATATTTACTATAAAGGGTTTTAAATACCTTGTCGTATGCGTTGTTAAGCGCCGATTGATCTTCGGCTAAAGTTGGGTCTTGCTTGATTATCCAAGCGGTAATAGTTTCTTTATCGAATAAAACGCCTGCGGTATAACTAAAACCGTTAGTTAAAGAAACGCCGTTTTGAGAGATTACGTTAATGCAATCTAATGCCGTTTCATTTTCCGCTACTGTTTTTGAAGTGTCAATACCACCATTGTCGGTAGGGAAAATAAGCGTGCCGAACGAATATATAGAAGAACTATTTTCAGTAAGCCAATCTGAACCCACTTCCGTTTGGAACTTTAAAAGCCTATCGCCGTTATCATAGGTATAAACTTTTGCAGAACTTAAAACGGAAAAACCGCTTTCATTTTCCGCCTTAACGCTGTTATTTGGAAGTAACATGGCAACGGTAAACGAAAGGCAAATAACAAAAAATAACGCTATTAAAGATAAAACTTTTCCTTTAAATTCTTTTATCATAACACCTTTCCCCCCTTAGTTAAGCCAGTCACTATCGAGCCAAGTTTCTTTAACGTGAGCATAGTCGTTAGTAGTTGACGTAGTTACAATGTCAACCAAGTTATATGAAACAACTTGAATTGACGGTGCTAAGTAAGATTTTTTCATAATCTACTCCCAAAAAAATAATCGTGAATAAATTATATCATTTATGCATTAAAATAGCAACATTTTTTTATAATATAAAAAAACAATGCATTTGCATCGCTTTTTGGGGGGTTATATTAAAGTTGTTTCGTGACGCTAATAGTTCGATAGAATTTATTTAAGCCGTTAGTTACAAGCCTCGCGTTTGATTAAGAAAAGTTTGTTCAACGAGAGTTTTTAATTCGTTAGAAACAAAATACACCAAGTTTAGTCAACGTGATTTTTTAAGCCGTTAGAAACGAGCAAGACAAGGCTCGTTAGCAAGCCGTTGGGCGTAATAGACCTTTTTGGTCATTACGGTCACGGATTGATAACAGTAACGCAGTATTGCGCCGTTTATATCGGATTAAAATTATTCGATACAAATAAGGAAAGAATACACCTCTTGCCCACCTTCGTAGGGAAC
>JAGCLN010000292.1 GCA_017646945.1 Clostridia bacterium
CAATGCACCTGCAAGACAAAAGTTTTTAAAGACGACCCGTTCGGAAGAAAATGACGTTACCGACACGGTAACAAGGCTTATTTTAGCAAATCCTGATATTTCGATTAAGTATCTTATAAATGACGTTGAGCAGTTTTCATCGTACGGCGACGGTATTGAAGATGCGGTAACTTCCGTTTACGGAAACTCTTTCTTGAAAGAGTGCATCAAAATTTCCAACTACGTTCACGGTATTAAGATTGAAGGTTACGTTGGTAAAATTAATTATACGAAGGCAAATAGAAGTTATCAAACTGTTATTTTAAACGGTAGATACGTTCAAAATCAAAATATAAGTTCGGCGATAATGAACGCATATTCGGGGTATTTAATGAAAAGAAGATATCCTATGGCGGTTTTATATATAACGATGCCGAGCGAAGTGGTTGACGTTAACGTAACCCCCAACAAGTCTGACGTAAGGTTTGTTGATAACTCGGTTGTTTACGGTTCAATTTATTCAACGATTTCTAAAGTTTTAGACGGCAGCGATTCTGCGCTCGATATAATTTTGCCTAACCCGAATCGAATTTATCCTTCGCCTGAAACGGTTAGAAAATGGGCGGAAGAAGAAAAGAACGCGCCCAAGCCCGAAGTTAAACTCGTAACGTCGCCAGGTAATAATAACCCAAATACTTCCGATTATACTTACGATGATTTCGATTTTGACTTATTTAAAAATCTTAGTTTCGTTTTCGAAGATAAAAAGGTATGCGAAGAATCTTCTCAATCTTCAAGGCAACCCGAAACGGTTGACGTTTTTGCGGAAAATAAACGCTATATTGAAGAACTTGAAATCAAAAAGCAGTTAGAACTTCAACCTTACAAGGTTGAGAAGTTAAAATACGTGGGTCAAGCGCTTAATTCCTTCTTGATTTTTGAAAAAGAAGGGGATTTATTCCTTGTTGACCAACACGCCGCGCACGAAAGAATTATCTTTAACAAACTCTTATTCGCTCGCACAACGGGTGAAAAAGCAACTCAACCCTTGCTCGTTCCTTACGTTTTAAAGGTAAATTCGGTAGAAAGGGAATATATTATTGATAAAAGTAGTTATATTGCCGATTTAGGCTTTGATATTTCTCAAAATAAAGACGGTAATTTTAGCGTATACGAAATTCCGTTAGAACTTGTTGATATTGAACTTGACGCTTTCTTTGAAGACGTTTTATACGATTATTCTCTTCGCCGTGAAACGATACCCGAAATAATCAATGAAAAACTTATGCAAAAAGCGTGCAAATCAGCGGTAAAAGCAGGTATGAAGCTTAGCGATAGTGAAGTTGAGTCGCTTATGAAACTATTAAACGATGATATTACCTTAAAATGTCCGCACGGAAGACCTATTGCGGTTAGAATTACGAGAAGCGAAATTGATAAATGGTTTAAAAGAGTGCTATGAGACCTGAAATTATTATAATTTGCGGTCCAACCGCATCTGGAAAATCGGCGCTCTCTATTGAACTTGCTAAAAGGCTTGATACCGAGATAATTTCCGCCGATTCACTCGCTATCTATAAAGGTTTAGATATAGGCACGGCAAAGCCGAGTAAAGACGAGTTGTGCGCGGTAAAGCATCATTTAATTGACGTGTGCGAGCCAACCGATAATTTTTCAGTTTCCGATTTTGAAAGTTTAGCGTTGCCTATAATTGAAGACTTATTGTCGCGTGGAAAAATTCCCATAATTTGCGGTGGTACGGGCTTTTATATAAATTCTATACTTTATAAATTGAGTTACGGCGGTAGCGCAAGCAACCTTGAAGTAAGAGAAAAGTTTTATAAAATGGCTGAAGAATTAGGCGCTCAATCGGTATATGATGAACTTTTAAAGGTAGACCCAAAGTCTTGCGAAAAAATTCACCAAAACGACCTTGTTAGAGTAATTCGCGCGCTTGAAATTTATTATTCTACGGGCAAGAAAAAGTCTGAGCAAAACGATAAACTTTGCCCAAGATATACTTATCTTGCGGTTACGCCGGATATTGATAGGCAGGCGTTATATAATAGAATTGATTACCGCGTTGATAAAATGATTGAAAGCGGTTTACTTGAAGAAGTTAAAGGGCTAATCGACGGCGGAATTGATTTAAACTGTCAATGTATGCAAGGAATAGGATATAAGGAAACCTACGATGCAATCGTAAACGATAGTTACGGTGATTTAGCGTACCAAATTAAACTAAATTCTCGCCACTATGCAAAAAGGCAAGTAACTTTCTTTAAAAAATTAGATGGAATAATTAAAGTACCTAAAGACACTAATTTAGCGGTAGAAATGATACTAAATATCATAGATAAGGAGTAAAATGTATAAAAAACAATCAAGTGAAGTTGTTAGCGAATTAAATAGTAACGCTAAAAACGGCTTAAATACTAATGATATATCAGCATTACAACAAAAATACGGCAAAAATCAACTTGAAGAGCATAAAAAAGAAACTTTACTCGTTAAATTCTTTAAAGAGTTTGCCGACGTATTGATTATTATATTACTAATCGCGGCGGTCGTATCTTTAATCGTTGATATTCACGAGTGGGTGGATGCGGTAGTTATCTTCGTAGTCGTAATATTGAACGCGGTACTCGGCGTAATACAAGAAGCAAGGGCGGAAAAATCGCTTGAAGCCCTTAAAAAGATGTCTTCACCTGAGTGTAAGGTTATAAGAAACGGCGTAACTGATAAAATTCCCTCTTCCGAACTCGTTATAGGCGATATCATCTTAATCGAAGCGGGTGATTTTATTCCCGCCGATGCAAGACTTATTGATGCGGTTAACTTACAAGTAGACGAATCGGCGCTTACCGGCGAATCTTTGCCCGTTAGCAAGATTACCGATGCCATTACTTCTGAAACTACTGCGCTCGGCGATAGAAAGAATATGGTGTTTTCTTCAACTTTCGTTACGAACGGTAGGGGAAAAGCAGTTGTAACCGCAATAGGTATGAAAACTGAAATCGGTAAAATTGCAGGTATGCTCGGCGCTCAAAAGAACGAGCCTACGCCACTTCAAAATAAGCTTACTCAAGTTGGCAAAGTAATAGGTATTATTTCAATATTTATCTGCCTTGGAGTGTTTGCGCTTGATTTCTTCTTGCTCAACGGCATGCAATCGAGCCATTTAGTTCAAAGTTTTAAACTTGCAGTCGCGCTTGCGGTTGCCGCAATTCCAGAAGGATTAGCAACGGTTGTTACTATCGTTTTAGCGATAGGCGTTAACAAAATGGTTAAGGAAAATGCAATCGTTAAGAAACTTCCTGCGGTTGAAACGCTTGGCTCAACGAGTATCGTATGTTCTGATAAAACGGGTACTTTAACTCAAAATAAAATGACCGTTTTAGAAGTTTACAATCAAAAATGCAAACTTTTATCCGACCTTAGCGAAGAAGATTACACTTTAATCAATTATTTTTCAATTTGTTGTGATGCGAAGATTGAGATTATCGACGGGGTTGAAAAGAGAATAGGCGACCCGACCGAAACCGCGCTCGTTGAACTTAACAATAAGTACGGCACTGATATTTCTTGGGCGGAAAGAGTGGGTGAAATTCCGTTTGATTCCGACCGTAAACTTATGACTGTCGTTATTAAGAAAGACGATAAGTATATAAGTATCACAAAAGGCGCGCCTGACGTTTTATTAAAGAGATTAAATAACGCCGAAGTTAGCGATATTTTGGTTGCAATCAAAAATATGTCTGAACGCGCTCTCAGGGTTTTGGCGCTCGGTATTAAAGTGTTTGATGAAATGCCTACCGTTGACGAAACTTTGGAAAACAACCTTGAATTCGTTGGTTTAGTGGGTATGATTGACCCGCCGAGACCGGAAGTTATGGACGCTATTAAGGTTGCTAAACGCGCAGGCGTTAGAACTATTATGATTACCGGCGATAACATTATAACCGCCACCGCGATAGCGAAACAATTAGGTATTATTGATGAAGGTCAACGCGCTTTATTAAGTGATGAACTTGACGCTATGAGTGATGATGAACTTCGCAGTAGAATTGAAGAATTTTCAGTTTATGCAAGAGTTGCGCCCAAGGATAAGGTTAGAATTGTTGAAGCATGGCAATCAAAAGGTAAAGTCGTTGCAATGACGGGCGACGGCGTTAACGATTCACCCGCGCTTAAAAAGGCGGATATCGGTTGCGCTATGGGTATCACCGGTACTGACGTTTCTAAGGAAGCGGCGGATATGATACTTACCGACGATAATTTTACAACGATTATTAAATCGGTAAAACAAGGTAGGGGAATATACGCAAACATTAGAAAGTGCGTTAAATACCTTCTTTCAAGTAATATCGGTGAAGTATTAGTAATCTTACTTGCCGAAGTTATTGCGGCGTTCGGCTTAGTAAAGGGTATGGCAATCCCCCTTGCAAGTATCCATCTTCTTTGGATTAATTTAGTAACCGATTCACTTCCTGCATTCGGCTTGGGTATGGAAAAGCCAGAAGACGGCGTTATGCTTGAAAAACCGCGCCCGAAGAACGAGAACTTCTTCGCTCAAAGACTTGGGCTTCACATCGCCTTAGAAGGCGTTATGGTAGGTTTATTAACCTTAGGCTCGTATATTGTAGGTGTAATTTACTTTGACCACGGCGTTGCATCTACTATGGCGTTCGTAACGTTAGCGTTTACTCAACTTTTCCACTCGTATAACGTTAAGAGCGAACGCTCGGTTGTTTCTAAGAGTACGCTTGACAATAAGTTCTTGAACTTAGCCTTTGTTTTAGGCGTTGTTATGCAACTTTCGGTTGTTTATATCCCTGGTATTAACACCATTTTCCAAACGCAAAGCCTTAACGGATATCAACTTTTAATTTCAGTTGGTTTCGCGTTTAGCATTATCGTTATTATGGAAGTTTATAAACTTATCGCTAAACTTATTTCTAAAAATAAATAAAACGAAAAAACTGACGGAATTTCCGTCAGTTTTTAATTTAGAATTTTCTTGTAAGCCCTGTAACTACGCCTAATATTGTAACTTCGTCAACGACTATATCTTCCATAAAATCGTTTTCTGGGTGAAGGATAATTTTACCGTCTTTTTTATAAAATCTTTTAACGGTGGCGCTATCTTCAATAAGCGCAACTACGATATCGCCGTTATTAGCGGTTTCTTGGCGTTTAACGATAATCTTATCGCCGTCTAAAATACCGGCTTTAATCATTGATTCGCCTTTAACTTTAAGCATAAAAGTTTCTTCGTCGCTTTTAAACTCAATAGGTAGTGGATAGTAATCTTCAAAGTTTTCAACGGCAAAAATAGGCGTGCCTGCCGTAACCGTACCTATAAGCGGAACTGTGAACGAACTTGCCTTTTTACCGCTGATTGAAATAGCTCTCTTTTTATCGTCACGCTTAACGATTAAACCGCGATTTTTCAATTTTTCTAAATAATAATGAGCGGTAGCAGTAGATTTTATCGATAAATCGTTGCAAATATCCCTTACGGTAGGCGGATATCCGTTAGCATCTAAAAAACTGTTAACGTATTTTAATAATTCTTCAAGTTTGTTATCTATTTTTGACATTTCTAACTCCTTTTACTACATTATATCATAAGATTTACAAAAATGCAAACAAATGTTTGTAAAAAATTTAACTTAAAATTGTTGATAATTTTGCTAAATAGTAGTAAAATATATTTATGGAATGTTTACTTTACGATAGAGAATGTATAAATTGTGGTGAATGTGATATGTGTGACCTTGAGCCTACCAAGTTTTGCGATAACTGTGGTAAGTGCATTGATACTGGTAGCGAATATCGTGCAATTCAAATTACAGAGATTAAAACTGAAGAAGAAAAGGTGTAGGATATCCTACACCTTTTTAAATTCTATAAACTTGTTAAATAATGATTTTTTAACGGTTATATCCGCAATAACGCAATCGTCTATATAGTTTAGGCTGTCACTATCAAGGCATTTTGAAAGTTTTGTAAACTCGTTGAGTTTTGAATAATCTATTTTTAAAC
>JAGCLN010000293.1 GCA_017646945.1 Clostridia bacterium
ACGGAACTTGCCATAATATTAAAAGCGCAAAACGTACGGTTGAAAGAATGAAACCTTGCGTTTGGGATATTTTAGAAAATATTATTAAAGATCACCCAGTACTTTTAAACCGTGCTCCTACACTTCACAGACTTTCAATTCAAGCGTTTGAACCTGTTTTAATTGAAGGTAGAGCAATCAAACTTCACCCGCTCGTTTGCGGTGCGTTCAACGCCGACTTCGACGGTGACCAAATGGCTGTTCACGTACCCCTTTCGGTAGAAGCGCAAGCGGAAGCAAGATTCTTAATGCTTTCTTCTAACAACATTTTAAAACTTTCTGACGGTAAACCCGTTATGTCGCCTTCTCAAGACATGGTACTTGGTTGTTACTATCTTACCATCGTTAGAAAGGCGGAAGGTAAATATTATGGTGAAAACGCATACGTTGAGTTTGCAAACGTTGACGGTAAGTTCTATTCTACCGGCGCAATTAAGGCTGAACTCAAAGCGAGCGATATCGTATTAGACGTTGACGGTTCGGTTAAATCTTGCACCTTAACGGCTGAAGACGGTACCGTATACGCGGGCGTATCCAAATATGTACCCACTTCGTTCATTTCTGAAGACGAAGCGATTATGGCTTACCAAACTAAGCAACTTACCCTTCAAGACGAAATCTACGTTAGACGTTCCGTTGTTATGCCTAATGGCGAAACCGTTACCGGTAGAGTTAAAACTACCTGTGGTAAGATTATCTTTAACGAAAAGATACCCCAAGATCTCGGCTTTACTAAACGTGAAAAGCCCGAAGATTACTTACAATACGAAATTAACAAACTCGTTAAGAAAGGCGACCTTAAAAAGATTGTTGAAGCATGCTTCAAGTTTAAATCCGCTAAGTGCGCCGCTGAAACTCTCGACTACGTTAAGGCGCTCGGTTACAGATATTCAACCGTTGGCGCAATAACCACTTCTATCTTCGATATGCAAGTTCCCGATTCAAAGAAGGAAATCTTAGCGCACGCTTCTGAAGAAGTATTGAAGATTGAAAGAAAGTACGACCGTGGTATTATTACCGATGATGAAAGATACAAAGCGGTAGTTGACGTTTGGACTAAGGCCACCGGCGACGTTACAGACGAACTCAAGAAGACTCTTGAAAAGTTCAACCCCATTTGGATGATGGCGGACTCAGGCGCGCGTGGTTCTATCGACCAAATTAAGCAACTTTCCGGTATGCGTGGTCTTATGACCAACCCCAACGGTAAGATTATCGAAATTCCGGTTAAATCTTGTTTCCGTGAAGGTCTTACCGTACTTGAATACTTCACGTCGTCACACGGTGGTAGAAAAGGTCTTGCCGATACCGCTCTTAAGACTGCAGACTCGGGTTACTTAACAAGACGTCTTGTTGACGTATCTCACTCTGTAATCGTTAAAGAAGAAGACTGTTACGCAAGCCTTGGTGAAACACCTAAGGGCTTAGAAGTTTCAGCAATTAGAGTAGATGGTGAAGATAGGCCTGTTGAAAGTTTAGCAGATAGACTTTCCGGTAGATTTACCATTAAAGCAATCGTTCACCCCGAAACGGGCGAAGTTATCGTTCCTGCAGATACTATGATTACCGAAGAACAAGCGAAAGCCGTTGAAAAGGCAGGTATTGAAAAGGTAGTTATTAGAAGCGTATTTACTTGTCGTAGCAAGATTGGCGTTTGCGCTAAGTGTTACGGTAAGAACATGAGTAACCTTTCACCCGTACAAGTCGGCGAAGCGGTAGGTACTATCGCTGCTCAATCAATCGGTGAACCTGGTACTCAGCTTACAATGAGAACGTTCCACACCGGTGGTATCGCGTCAACAGGCGATATTACAATGGGTTTACCGCGTATCGAAGAACTTTTCGAAGCGAGAAATCCTGCAGGTAGAGCAGTTCTTTGTGAAACGAGCGGTGTAGTTTCAATCGTAATGAAAGAAGGTCTCCGCCACGTAGTAGTAAAGAACGATAAAGGTCAAAAAGACTATCAAATTCCGTTCACCGCTGAACTTAAAGTTAAAGACGGCGATATCGTTGAACCTGGTACGGTTCTTACGAGCGGTTCAGTATATCCGCAAGCCATCTTAAAGACTAAGGGTGTTAAGGGTGTTCAAGATTATATCTTGAAAGAAGTACAAAGAGTATACCGTTCACAAGGCGTAGAAATTAACGATAAGCACGTTGAAATTATCGTTAGACAAATGCTTAGAAAGGTTCTCGTTCAAGCGTCGGGCGATACTTCGTTCTTACCGGGCGAATATGTAGACGAGTACGTAATTCAAGAAGAGAACAAGAAGGTAATGGAAAACGGTGGCGTACCCGCGATGGTAGAGAGAGTGCTTCTTGGTATCACGAAGGCGTCTCTTGCAACCGAAAGCTTCTTGTCCGCTGCATCGTTCCAAGAAACCACCAGAGTTCTTACCGACGCTGCAATTAAGAATAAGGTTGACCGCTTAGTAGGTCTTAAAGAAAACATTATTATCGGTAAACTTATTCCTGCAGGTACGGGCTCTAAAGAGTACAAAAATTTATTACCGCAAACGGTTAACACAACCACTCAAAACGTTTGACATAAATTTTCAAAAATGTTAAAATAATTGAGTAATCAAATAAAAAACCCTTAAAAAACGGCGATTTTGCCGTTTTTGGGGGATGCAGAACTCACTTTTTCGGTAAAAACTTACCGAGAATGTGTGTTTTTGCGCTGTTTCGACTTCTTTATGTGGGAATAAAACCCGCGTTTAAGAATATTTTCCGAAAATTACAAGGAGGTAAAAGTATGCCAACAATCAACCAGCTTATCAAACAAGGTAGAACAATCGGTCAAGAAAAGAGCAAGTCTCCTATCTTAGATAGTTGTCCTCAGAGAAGAGGCGTGTGCCTTTCGGTTACCACAACTTCTCCCAAAAAACCTAACTCAGCGCTTCGTAAGATTGCAAGAGTACGTTTGACAAACAAGCAAGAAGGTACTGTATATATTCCTGGTGAAGGTCACAACCTTCAAGAACACAGTTCCGTTCTTATCCGTGGTGGAAGAGTAAGAGATCTTCCCGGTGTTCGTTATCATATTATCCGTGGTACTTTGGATACTGCAGGCGTTGCAAAACGTAAGCAAGCAAGAAGTAAATACGGCGCTAAGAAGCCTAAGTAATCAAACGAACAAAACTCAAAACCTACTTGTCGGAAAGTATTTTTAAACCCGATTTTGTAGGCAGTATATAAGCCAAAAGGCTTGTAGAAGGTTCACCGCGAAAGCGAGTGATAGCATGCAAGGGTTATAGCCCTTAAAAAAATAAAGGAGGAAATTAATATGCCAAGAAGAGGCGGAGTTCCCAAGAGAGACGTTTTACCCGATCCTATTTACGGTAGCAAGGTAGTAACCAAGCTTGTAAATCAGATTATGTTAGACGGCAAAAAGGGAATTGCACAAGGCATCGTATATGATGCTTTTAATAAAATGCAGGAAAAAACCGGTCAAGACGCTATGGAAGTATTCAACCAAGCAATGGCGAACGTAACACCGGTATTAGAAGTAAAGGCAAGGAGAGTAGGTGGTTCTAACTATCAAGTTCCCATTGAAATCAGACCTGAAAGAAGACAAACTCTTGCTATCCGTTGGATAGTAATTAACGCAAGAAAGAGAAGCGAAAGAGATATGTGTGACAGACTTGCTGGCGAATTGCTTGACGCTGCGAACAACACCGGCGGTGCAGTTAAGAAGAAGGAAGACACTCATAGAATGGCAGAAGCTAACAAGGCATTTGCTCATTATCGCTGGTAGGAGTAGACTATGGCTAGAGAATACGACCTTTTACACACCAGAAACATCGGTATTATGGCGCACATTGACGCCGGCAAAACCACCACTACCGAACGTATCTTATTCTACACGGGTAAGACACACAAACTCGGTGAAACTCACGATGGTGAAGCAACGATGGACTTCATGGTTCAAGAACAGGAACGTGGTATTACTATTGCATCTGCAGCAACAACTTGTTACTGGAAGGGCAATAGAATAAACATTATCGATACCCCTGGTCACGTAGACTTCACAGTAGAAGTAGAACGTTCACTCCGCGTACTTGACGGTGCAGTAGCAAC
>JAGCLN010000294.1 GCA_017646945.1 Clostridia bacterium
CGGAGTTACCTTTTACGAAAACGCTTTGATTAAAGCGAAAGCCGTTTCCGAAGTTCTCGGGGAAGACGTGCTTGCCGATGATAGCGGGCTTTCCGTTGAAAGTTTATACGGTGCGCCCGGAGTTTATAGCGCGCGTTACGCAGGCGACCACGGAAACGATAAACTCAATAGAGATTTCTTGCTCAAAAACCTTTCGGGCGTTGAAAATAGAAAGGCTAAGTTTATATCGAGCGTAGTACTTTACAAAAAAGACGGAACGGTAATTAGCGGTTACGGTGAAACTACGGGGGTTATTTTAACCGAAGAACAAGGTTCAAACGGTTTCGGTTACGACTGTATTTTTAAGAGCGATGATTTGGGCAAGTCTTTCGGCTTGGCTACCGATGAAGAAAAGAACAAGGTAAGCCATCGTTATCGCGCAATTTGTGATTTAAGGAGTAAACTTTGAAAGTAGTTGTTGCAATAGACTCGTTTAAGGGTAGTTTATCATCAATAGACGCAGGCAACGCCGTTGCTACCGCGGTTAAAGAACTAAGCCCTAATTCTATCGTTGAAGTCGTTTCTCTTGCCGATGGTGGCGAAGGTACGGTAGAGTCGTTGGTTTTAGGCGCGGGCGGTAGTATGCAAAGCGCGGTAGTTTCCGGTCCGTTCGGTGAAAAGGTAACGGCAAATTACGGAATTATCGGTGGCGATACCGCCGTTATTGAAATATCTTCCGCAGCGGGAATAACACTCGTTAAAAAGGAAGATTTAAACCCTTTAAAAGCGACCACTTACGGCGTTGGCGAATTGATACTTCACGCGCTTGAAAACGGTTGTAGAAAGTTTATCGTTGGGCTTGGCGGTAGCGCCACTAACGACTGTGGCGTGGGTATGCTCAAAGCGCTTGGATATTCCTTTGTAGACGGTAGCGGAAACGAAGTTGGTTTAGGTGCGCAAGGTCTTAAAGATATTGCCAAGATAATAACCGATAAGGCGGATATACGCTTAAAAGATTGTGTTTTTGAAATTGCTTGCGACGTTAAAAATCCCTTGGTTGGAAAGCACGGTTGCTCGGAAATTTTCTCTCGCCAAAAGGGTGCAACGGACGAAATGGTTGTGTTAATGGACGGGTATATCGACCGTTTTGCAGACCTTACTTTATCCGTTATTCCCACCGCTAACAAGATGGCGGAAGGGGTTGGCGCGGCAGGTGGTTTAGGCTTTGCATTTACTTATTATTTGAACGGTAAAACTCGTTCGGGCATTGAACTCGTTATTGAAAAAATAGCGCTTGAAGAAAAGGTTAAAACGGCGGATTTGGTTGTTACCGGCGAAGGTAGGCTCGATAGCCAAAGCGCTATGGGTAAAGCGCCCGTTGGCGTTTCTAAACTTGCTAAAAAATACGGTAAAAAAGTTATTGCTTTTTGCGGTTCGGTAGGCGACGGCGCTGAAGAACTTAATAATCACGGCATTGACGCGTTCTTTTCCATACTTAACGCGCCTTGCACGTTAGAGTTCGCTATGGATAAGCAAAACGCTAAGGAAAACTTGGTTAAGACTGCCAAGCAGGTGCTTAGGTTATGGCTAAATATTTAACGGTTATATCGGATAGTCACGGTGCGAGAAGTAACCTTTCAAGGCTTGTTCCCGACTGTACGGTTAGTGATAAAATCGTGTTTTTGGGCGATGGCGTTTCCGACCTTATCGAACTTTTTGAGTTTGAAGATAAGATAGTAAAAGTTGCAGGCAACTGTGATTTTTTAAGCCGTGAAAGGAAAAGGGCGATATTCGAGTGCGGTGGTGTTGTTTTTTTAGCCGTTCACGGCGATGAGTACGGGGTAAAAACTTCGCTTTCAAGGTTGAAAACGGCTGCAAAGTCGTTCGGCGCAAAAGTTGTGTTGTACGGGCATACGCATATACCTAAAATAAGTGAAGAAGACGGAATAACCTTTATAAATCCGGGTTCGATATCCGCGCGTGGAAGTTTTGAAACCTTTGCTTTTATAACGGTAGAAGATAAAATAGTAACGGCAAAAATAATTCCGCTTAGCAATAGAAAATAATTTTTTCATAAATGAGCGTTTTTTATTTGACAACGCCTTTAGTTTTTGTTATAATTCATTAGCATTGTTCGGTATGTGCGGGTGTAGTTCAATGGTAGAACACCAGCCTTCCAAGCTGGTCACGTGGGTTCGATTCCCATCACCCGCTCCACTAACTTTCGGAAGGTTCACGAAACAAGATGCGCCAGTAGCTCAGCTGGATAGAGCACCGCCCTTCTAAGGCGGGTGTCAGGGGTTCGAATCCCTTCTGGCGTGCCAAATATGGCGAAAGTAGCTCAATCGGTGGAGCGCCAGATTGTGGTCCTGGAGGTCGTGGGTTCGATTCCCATCTCTCGCCCCATATATATCAATCGTTGGGGTGTCGCCAAGCGGTAAGGCACCGGATTTTGATTCCGGTATTCGTAGGTTCAAATCCTGCCACCCCAGCCAATATAGGCAAACCCAATTTAATATGGACCATTAGCTCAGGCGGTAGAGCACTTGACTTTTAATCAAGTTGTCCGGGGTTCGAGTCCCCGGTGGATCACCAAATTTTATGGGGCTTCAAGCCCCATAAAATATATATGCGCCTTTAGCTCAGTTGGTAGAGCAA
>JAGCLN010000295.1 GCA_017646945.1 Clostridia bacterium
CCATCAAAGCCTGCGTCTTTCATAGAAACTACTTCGTAAACGTCGCCGAGTATTGCGGAAATTTCTTTAAGTTTGCCTTTATTGCCCGATGCTACAACGAGTTTTTTCATTTTTCTCTCCTTTAAAGTTACCGTTAAAAAGTAAAGCAAGAACGGTAAGGATACGAGTGACGACAAAACGTCCGCCACCGGTTGTGATATTTGGATACCGACCACGCCGAACGCACTTTCAAAAAGTATAAGCGTGGGTATGAACATAAGCCCCGAGCGAAGCATTGATAAAAACGTTGCCTTTCCCGCTTGGAAAGTACTTTGGAAAAGCATATTAGTTACGATAGATATCGGCATTGACATAACGCCGAAAGACGCTACCATAAGCGCGAGCGCGCCCACGTCGATTACCGCTTGGCTTTCTTGGAACAAACTTACTATAAACGCAGGCACAACGATTCCCGGTATTGATAAAACGGAAACGAGCGCCGTTCCAAACCCCAAAGTGAATAAAGTTGCTTTTTTCACCCTATCAAAGCGTTTTGCTTGGTAGTTGAACGATGCAACGGGTTGGAAACCCTGCCCTATACCAAGCCCAACGAAAGCGATAACCGCCGTATACTTATTAACAACGCCCATCGCCGCGATAGTAGCATCGCCGTAAGGTTTTGAAAGGTTGTTAAGTATACCACCGCCGATAGACGTTAAGCCTTGGCGGATAAAGGACGGAAAGCCTATTATAATAATGCTTAGGTAGTCTTTTCCCTTTTTGGATATCGCCTTTAAAGACAATCCGCTTTGAGCAAACTTTCCGTGAAGAATTAAGAGTAAAACAAAACTTACAAATTGCGAGCAAGCCGTTGCGATACCTGCCCCGAGCACGCCAAAATCGAAAACGTAAACGAGCATAAAATCGCCAAAGATATTTAAAATACCACCCGTTACCAAGCCTATCATAGCGTAAAACGCCTTGCCTTCGTAACGCAAGCAGTTGTTAAGCACGAACGAACCCATTATAAACGGCGTTGCAATCAAAACGCACGCACCGTATTCTACCGAGTAAGGAAGTATCGTTTCAGTGCTTCCTAAAAGTAGCATAAACGGTTTTATAAACGCAAAGCCTACGCTTGCGAACAACAAGCCCAAAAACACACTTATAAAGAAAGCGGAAGAAGTATAAGACGTTGCGCCCTTAACGTTTTTATCGGCTAAGTATTTTGCAACGAACACGCCTGCGCCGTGCCCAAACATAAACGCCACCGCTTGAATTATACATTGAAGGGTGAACAAAATACTTATCGCACCCTGAGCGCTTTCGCCAAGCCTACCCACAAAGTAGGTGTCCGCCAAGTTATAAATGCTGGTTACGAGCATGGAAATGGTGGTTGGTATACCAAGCCTTATAATCAGTTTCCACACGGGCGTTTCCGTCATTTTTTTATAGTGCAAATCAACGGTATTCATATTAGGTTAAATAGTTTTCGATAATATACTTAACTGCGTTCTCATCGTTAGAAACGGGAAGAACTATATCTGCCACCTGCTTAATTTCTTGAGTGGCGTTTGAAACCGCAAAAGAAAGACCAGCACGCTCTATCATTGCGATATCGTTACCCGCATCGCCCACGGCAATAAGGGTGGAAACGGGGGTGTTGAAATGCTCGCCTATCATGGTGAGCGCATAACCCTTGTTAACGCCTTTAAGGTTGATATCAATCATATTTTCCGTACTTCTAACAACTTCGCACTCAGGCAAAAGTTGAGTGAGCGCGTCAAAATTATCATCGAGTTTATTCTCGTCGTCAAAGATTAAGATTTTGGGCGTTTCCATTGAAGTTTGTTCAAAGAAAGCCTGCATATCTTCAACGCGTTTACCCTTAACGCCCGTCAAGTTTTCGTAAAGGCTTGTTCTTGCCGTTTCAAAGGGAAACAAGAAACCCGTTTCGCCGTAGAAGTGATAGTATAAACCGTGCTCGCTTGCATATTTAGCAAACCTTTTGCACAAATCGTTGGTAACGCATTTGGACGCTAAGATTTTTTGAGCGGTAAGGTCGTACAACACCGCGCCGTTAAAACTTGAAAGCAAGCCCTTAAAACCTTGCTTTATCAAAATTTTAGAAATACCGTCAGTCGCTCTGCCCGACGACAACACGAAAATTCCGCCACGGCTTATATAGTCGTTAATGGCGGAAAGGTTTTCTTTACTTATATCGTTGTTGCTATTTGCTAAAGTTCCGTCATAGTCGGAAACTAAAACTTTATACTCGCTCATTTTAATAACTCCCTGTCAAACGGCAGTAAATCGCCTGCCTTATGCTTTTTAGAATATACGCAAACTTCAACCCTTGCTTTTCTTTCGGTGTAAAAAGTGTGGGCATCGCGAACGCCGAAGTCTATCATTTTGATAACTCTGCCGTGCTGACGCTTGTTTTTCGTTACGATGAGCGAAGTTGCAAGATGCGTTCTTTCATCGTAATAATCGCCAGGGTTAACTACTAAAACGTCTACTTTATAGCCGTAAAGCCTTGAAAGTTGGCGCTCGTAAATTTCGCTGTACTTACCCATAATGCCAGAGAAAATTTGTTCTTCGGTAGTTGAAAACACGTCTTTAATACGCTTTTTGGTGTTTTTAATCCTTTCTTTCAACTCTTCCCTTTCATCGTTGAGTTCGGCAATTTTCGAGTTAACTCCACGTGCGGAAACGCTGAGTTTTCTCTCTTGCTTTAAAGCGTTTCCCACTTCGTCTAAACGGGCTTGAAGGTCTGTGAGCAAAAAACCGAGATCTTTATATTCTTTTATGTTTTCTTCAATTATCTCGAACTTGCTTTTCGACATTAACTCTTTTCTCCATCTTTTTTATAGTCTTCAGGATTGCCAAGCGATGCGCGAAGGTTTGCTTTTACGCTTTCAATATATTCGCGCCTTAACTTTGCTTGTTCAACTTTTTCGGCTTCGGTAAGCCCTTCTGCCTTTGCTTTTTTTGCTAAAAAATTAATTCTTTCTACGTCTATCATAAAAAAATTATACAATTTTTTTGTTCATTTTGCAAGTATCTACGCAACTTGATTTGACAATTTTACTCAGTTTTGTTAAACTTTTTCTATGTTTAATTCGCATTTTCACTCAAAATATTCGCACGATGCTCATTCTGAACTTGAAAGCATTATCGATTGCGCCATAAAAAAAGGTTTTAAAGGCATCGCTTTAACCGACCATTGTAACTGCAATTTTACCCCTGAAAGAAACGACTTTGAAACCGTTTCCGCAGGGCTTATTAAACTTGAAAGTTTAAAGGAAAAATACCAAGGCAAAATCAAACTTTTAAAGGGCGTAGAAATCGGCGAAGAACTTTTCCGCAAAGAAAACGCCGAAAAAATGAGAGCAATCGGTGGATACGACGTTATCTTGGGTTCGAGCCACGAGTATTTAAGAGACGGGGTGTTTTTACGCACCGCCACTCAAGAGTACGATAAGTGGACGAGTGAAGAAGTATCGGGTTATACAAACTATTATTATTCGTATATTTTGCAAATGGTTAAAGAAACGGATATTGACGTTGTTTGCCATTTAACCCTACCCTTACGCTATCTTAAAAGGCGTGGCGTTAACTATGATAACACCGTTCACGATAATACTATTAAAGAAATATTTTCTTTAATGATAAAAAGGGGTATAGCGTTAGAACTTAACACGTCGGGATATTTGAGCGGGTTGTTTTTACCCGATGAATATTACTTAAAACTTTACAAAAGCGTTGGCGGAAAACTTGTAACTATCGGAACTGACGCGCACGTTGACGAAAAAATAGCGCAAGGCTTTTTAGAAGGGTTAGAATTGCTTAAAAAAGCAGGCTTTTCAAGTTATTATTACTTTGAAAAAAGAAAACCGCAAGAAGTTAAAATACAAATTTAATTAACCTTATTAAAATGATTGACAAAAGTTAAATTAAGTTGTATATTATTATGGCGAACTGAGTTGCCGCCGTGGCGGAATAGGCAGACGCAAGGGACTTAAAATCCCTCGGTAGCAATACCGTGCCGGTTCAAGTCCGGCCAGCGGCACCAAAAAGAGTGTAAATCGAATCACTTCGGTTTACACTCTTTTTGTTTACCCTAACGGACTTGACGGTTATTATAGGGCTCCCGAAATTGTTTTTATTTTAATACTAACTCCATTCCAACCTTTTGGGGTGATAAACCTAGCGATTCGTAGAAC
>JAGCLN010000296.1 GCA_017646945.1 Clostridia bacterium
ATTTTCGGGAGGTAAGGTATGAAGAACGCTAAAAATTCTAAAAACTCCAAGGCTTCAAACAAGACTACTGAAAACACTAAGAATTCAACTAAGTCTAAAGCGAAGTCAACTGAAAATTGCAAGTAATGAAAAAAAGAAAAAAGCATTTTGCATCTAATTTTGACCCGCTTGGTAGCTATACCGGCAAAGGGATTGACGGCGAAAAACCCGTTCAAGATGCAGACGATTTATAATTATTGCAATTTAAAAAAAAGGCTACCGTAATCGGTGGCCTTTTTTCGTTTGCAAAATCTTCGATAAAATCAGTAATTTTTATAAACTCTACTACGAGTAGAGTGATTTTTTCAAACTCTACCGCCAAGAGTTTTAACAGTATAGTTTGTTTTATATATAGTGGAGATAAGTTTTAAAAATAATGGTTTATAATAATTTTGACGGCAAGCCCGTTTTAAAAAAATAAAAAATTTAAGCGCTTTGCTTATTTTAGGAGAAGGAAATGAACTATACTATTTTTACAGACTCGTCTTCAGGTCTTCCTTTACAAATTACTAAAAACTACGATTTTAAAATTATTCCCTTAACCTGCATCATCGACGGTGAGGAAACTCAAATTCGTTGCGATGACGAAACCTTTTTAAAAGATTTTTACCAAAAGTTAAGGCTTAAAGCGGATATGAGTACGGCTTGTATCAACGAACAAACCTTTTACGATTACTTTAAACAAGAACTCAATTGCGGTAACGATATTATCTATATCGGCTTGTCTTCGGGGCTTTCGGCGACTATTGATAACGCTAAAAAAGTGAGCGCGTTGCTTGAAAAGGAATTTCCCAAGCGTAAAGTTTATATCGTTGACAGTTTGAACGCTTGCCTTGGCGAAGGTCTTTTAGTTTACACCGCTTGCATTAAAAAGAGCGAAGGCTTATCAGCGCAAGAAGTTTACGATCACCTTTTAAACGTTTGCTTAAACGCAAACAGCCTTTTTACCGTTAAAACGCTTGCCTATCTTGCAAAGGGCGGTAGAATCAGCAAGGCGAGTATGCTTATAGGAACGGTTGTTGATATAAAGCCCGTTATGCACGTTAATAGATACGGCAAACTCGTTGCGAGCAAAAAAGTTATCGGTAGAAAACGCTCGGTTATGGCTATTGCAGAAGATTTTTGCAAGATGGTTAAGCGCTCTGAAGAACAAACGATATTTATCGGCCACGGAGATTGCATTGAAGACGCTGAACTTTTAGCCACCTTGATTTCTAAAAAGGTAAAGGTAAAAGAGTTCGTATTTAACTATATAGACCCCGTTATCGCAATCCACAGCGGTCCTGATACCCTTGCGGTATTTGGCTACGGCTTATCCCGCGCAGAAAGCGAAGAAAACGTTGAAGCTTGCTAAACTTAAAATAAAAATTCCGTGGAATTTCCACGGAATTTTATTTTAGGTTGAAAGTGTAAATTTAAAGTTTTCTGCCTCGCCTTGCGCCGAATAAGTAAGTTTTAAATAGTAATTAGTATTGGTTGATAAATTGCCAGTAACTGCAACTCCACTACTGTTACAAATAAGACCGGTTAAACCAGGCGTAGTAGTTGAAAATTTATATCTTCCTCTGCTAGGCACTTTAAACTTAAAGTATGCTGTTTTTTCTTTATCAATATTTTGAACGGTTATTTCTTTACCAACTATACCCGATTCTATTTCTACTGCGGTTGAAAACGAATTTCCTTCAGCCCAAGTAGAAACGTCGTACGTTCTAGT
The DNA here is from genome assembly GCA_017646945.1 of Clostridia bacterium. Taxonomy (GTDB): domain Bacteria; phylum Bacillota; class Clostridia; order Christensenellales; family Borkfalkiaceae; genus HGM11412. The sequence continues at coordinate 1,754 of JAGCLN010000296.1, forward strand.
GGTGTTTTGAGCAGTTGCGGTTTCGTAATAATATATCGCTCTAGAATAACCTACCGTAACGTGATCAACCACGTAACCGCCCTTACCATCAGACTTAAAGGTCGTGCGGTTAACGGGGTATATAAAGGTTGTTTCTTCGCTAAACTCTTCTTCGGGAATAACGAAGTTGCCGTTTTCATCTTTCGCGTCAACGTTAACGCGGGTAGTAAATAATTCATAACCGGGAGTTCCGCTTACGAATTTTATAATAACGGTAAGTTCAGGATATTTATCAAGTTCTAAAATTTGGCGAAGTTCAACGCTTTCACCTGCCACGTCGTTCGCGGCAAACTCTTTGGGAGACATAAACCAACCGCCTCTATCCTTTCTCGCCTCAATAACTTCGTCAAGCCTTGTTGAGTTAGGGCTTTTGAGCATGGTCGTCATTTCGGTAACGAACTTATTGGTAACAAGCTCTTCTGCCATTTCCATGTAATCGCCACCTTCGTAATACTCAAACTTGTTAAGGGATAACGAAACGTCGCCCGTCACATCGTCCGGCGGAGAACTTTGATACACGAAAGTTGCAAACGCTCCACCTATAAGCATTACGGTAAAGAGAGAAACTAAGATGTAAGTTAAAGGTCTAAAACTTTTCATTACTTATCCCCCTTGCCGTCGATACAAGCGGTTATAAGCTCTTTAACCCATCTAACTTGGCGCTCGGACGTTACTTTTACACGCATTGGATAGTTTGCATAGGCTTTGCTTGAAGATGCGTCTGTAAATATATACTTGGTATCTTCAAACGCCTTCGTATCAAGGCCGATATACGCGTTGAGAGTTTTACCGCGTATTGTAAGTTTACAAATACAAACGTTGCCTCTCTTATACGTTTCGCCCTTTTTACCCTTTATTACTCTCACCCTATCAAAAGACTTAACGTGAGCGGTTATTTCTTTATATCTATATTTAACTTCGCTACTAGCCGTTCTCAATTTGTAGTTGAAAGATTTTGATTTTTTAAACGTTGAGAATAAATCTAAAATATTAGTTATAGGCTCTTTATTAACCGTAAAACCATTCTTTTCAGCATTTATTAAAATGAGTTCTTTAACCCACTTAACTTGGCGCTCGGACGTTACTTTTACGCGCATTGGATAGTTTGCGTATTCCTTCTTATTAGAAACGTCTTCATAGATATACTTGGTATTTTCAAATTCAGCAGGGTTAAGCGCTAAATATACGTTGAGCGTCTTACCGCGAATCGTAAGTTTGCAAATACCTTTGCTCTTACATCTATACGTTTCACCTTTGAAACTACGGGTTGCGCGAACCTTTTCAATACGGCAAAGTGTGGAAGTAATTTCTCTATACTCACACTTCAAGTCTTCATCTGCAAGCGATAACTTTTCTTCAAAAGACTTGGGCGCGTTAAAGGTTGCAAATAGGTAACCAAGCGAATGAGCGCGGTCAATATAGGTTTCGTCAAGAGTAATTGCTTGTTCAACTTCAATATCTTCTATCGTTGCCCTTTCTGCAACTCTTGCTTCAATATCTTCTATCGTTGCCCTTTCTGCAACTCTTGCTTCAAGGTTCTCAACTTGAATAGGCTCTGCGGTGGTTTCTTCAACGACAATCGTTTCTTCTTGCGGTTTACCCTCAGTTACAACTACTTCGGGCTTTTCTTCAACCGCTACCGCACCTTCTTGTATAACGCCAATTTGAACGAGCCTTGCGTACTTCTTCTTTTCGATTTTCTTTTCGGCAAAAGGCACGGCAAATACGGCAAAGATAACAAGTAATATGCACAAATAGCCGGCAGGCGATTGCATAAAGGATACGAACGTACCAACGTAAGGCACTCTTTCTCCACGATATATACCCTTCATTTGTTCGTATTTTACAGGGAATTTATCAGGAAGTTCGTTAGCATCTCCGTGTAAAAGGAAGTGAATCTCGTCAGGATGTTCTTTGTTCGGCGGTTCAATTGCTACAATTCTATGAACGAGCAACAATCCGTCAATCTCATATAAAACGATATCGTTAACCTTTAAGTCTTCAACGGCTGGAAGTTCGTGAATAGCAACTATATCGAACGTTTGAATATGCTCGGTAACGTCTTCCTCGTTGACGTAACGATTGTATTCGTTAACGTATGCCATTGAACCCGATTGAACTACTTTCAAAGATGGAATTTTTCCAACGACGTTATTTTCCCTAACGGTAATACTTACACCTAAGCCAAACAACGCAATAAAAACGAGCACGAAAAAACCAAGAACGATTTTATCTATAATTTTCGCAAATATAGATTTCGCTCTCTTTTGATTTTTCTCATATTCAATTTTAATCTTATCATCTTCTGCGCCTAACGAAATAAGTTTGCAATTAACTTTAACAACGTAAACTACCATGTAGGTAAAAATAGCCGTTAAAATCCCAAACACTATTAAGCACAAAATAAACTGATACGCATTAAAATTTTGCATAATTTAACCTTCGTACGTGCGCGCACTCGCGCGCAATGAGTATCTCCCACGCGCATTAGCGCGTGGGAGCACGTTATCAATTATTTAAATTAAATTTAACAATTAAACTGATTCAGGATTGATAGTAGTTGCAGTTACAACTAAGTTAACGAATTCGTCACCCATAGATTCTCTAAACTTAGTGTATTCTTCAATAGTATCAAGTTTAAACGTCTTTGCTAAGTTAACGATTTCTTCAACGGTATCAATATGAGTTAAGGTAACGGTGAAAGTACCGTCTAATTCCTTATTCCAAATATAGTTTCTATCGTCAAGGTTACCATCATAATCAGTATTGTGAATGGTGATATAGTGAGTCTTATCGTAAGTTACGCTGAAGATAGCATCATTTTCTACTGCATCAGTAGTAGGATCATCATAAGTATGATTTACAACGAAACCAAAGTAAATGTAAGAATCAACACCGATAGACTTGATAGATGCGTTAGCACCAGCCTTTGGAATGAAAGTTAATTTAACTTGAGGGTTTTTGTTACCTTCTGTCTTGAACGTGGTAATCATCTTAACGGTATAGTCAGAATTTTTAAGTTCTGGATCATGGTAGGTTTGGTCAAGAGTAATCTTGTCAATATCAGATGCAAGAGTGAAGTCACCAATATTACCAGATTGTTGTGATTGTTCAAGGTAAATAGTTCTGTAAGAAGTGCTGGTAGCCGTGCCGTTTGCACCGGGGTAAATGAAGGCTGCGTATACGCCACCGATTGTTGCTACAAGTAACATAGCAACGAGTAAACTTAATCTTTTCATAATTTTTCTCCTTAATTAAATAAGAATTTGTTATCTTGCGTTTGCATACGCACGCGCAAGTATTTTATGGTATGATTTTAGCATTAATGAAAATGCTTGTCAACTATTTTTTTTAAAATATTTTAATTGTATTAACCGTCAACTATAACGTCACCAAAGTAAAACTCTTTTTCACCGCACTCAGTTTGCACTTTTACGGCGCAAGTTTTGCTTATTCCTTTAACCCTTCCCTTAACCGTTTTTCCATTTTGAGTAATAGTTACGTCTTTTCCTTTTAAGTAAAATCTATCGCCGTATTCAGTTAAAAATTCGCGGGATTTCAAGCCCTTTTCAAAGTTGGAAAAACTATTTAAAAGTTCGGCTATAAGGCGGTTTTTATCGACGTTATACCCCTCGTTTGCAAGAGAAGTGGGAACGTTTAAATTAAAGGCTGGAAAGTTTTTAGTATCAACGTTTACGCCTATTCCAACAACCACTTGCGCCGTTTCGTTTACAATTAAATTTTCACACAATATCCCCGCTAACTTTTTGCCGTTTAAGTAAATGTCGTTAACCCATTTAACGCTCGTTTTTGCTCCGGAAACTTTATCTATCGCCCTTGCGGTAAGCACGGCAACGTAAGGCGTTAACAACAAAAAGTCTTCTCCTTTTAGGTTTAAGTTTAGTTTAACGCTTAAATAAATTCCGCCAAGCGGTGAGAAAAACGAACGGTTATTCGTGCCTTTTCCACCCGTTTGCTCTTTGGCGATAACGCAAAATAAATCTTTATCTTTAACGTAGTCGTTGGTGGAAGAAACGCTATCTAAAACTTCTATCTCGCAAGGGAATAAAAGCATATCTTTAATTAAATTTTTATCAATTTCATAACCCATATTTTTATTTTAACATAATATTAATAAAAAAAGCAAGGCGTGAACCTTGCTTTTATTTTAGAGCCTAATTTTGTTTTCAATGTACGCTTTAAGTTCGCTAATGGGAAGTCTAACTTGTTCCATAGTATCTCTATCACGAACGGTAACGGCGTTATCTTCTAAGGTTTCAAAGTCGATAGTGATGCAATACGGAGTACCGATTTCGTCTTCACGGCGATATCTCTTACCGATTGAGCCTGTTTCGTCAAAGTCAACCATAAACTTCTTCTGGAGCTTTTCGTAAACCTTGAGAGCATCTTCGGAGAGCTTCTTTGAAAGGGGAAGAACCGCAGCCTTGAAGGGAGCGATTGCGGGGTTGAGGTGAAGAACAACTCTTGTGTCGTTCTTTTCTGCATCGATAACCTCTTCGTCATATGCTTCGCAAAGGAGAGCAAGAACTGTTCTGTCGAGACCGTAGGTTGATTCAATGATGAAGGGGATGAACTTTTCGTTGGTTTCGGGATCAAGATAATCCATCTTCTGACCGCTGTATTCCTGGTGCCTTGTGAGGTCGAAGTTGGTTCTGTTGTGAGTGCCATTGACTTCGCCCCAGCCGAAGGGGAAGAGGAACTCGATATCACAGGCAGCCTTTGCGTAGTGAGCGAGTTTCTCGTGGTCGTGGAAACGGAGATTTTCGGGAGCAATGCCGAGATCCTGATAGAACTTGAGACCATACTCCTTGAAGTAATCGTAGAGCTCGGAGTCTGTACCTTCCTTGCAGAAAGTCTGGAATTCCATCTGTTCGAACTCGATTGTTCTGAATGTGAAGTTGCCGGGAGTGATTTCGTTTCTGAAGCTCTTAC